>JAGVPR010000376.1 GCA_020052115.1 Candidatus Eiseniibacteriota bacterium | reverse complement strand
GACCGTTCGTGTGTCGGCCAGGAGCGCCGTCTGCGATTCATCGAGCGTCACGCCGTGGGCGACGAGGCTCCGCGGTCCGAGGATCCCCGCGCGCGCCAGCCGCTCCGCCGCCGGGAGCCCCGAGATCTTGACGCTCTCGCGATCATCCACAGGGTCTTCGGCGAGATGGATGTGGCAGCCCACGCGATGCTCCGCCGCGGCCGCGGCGCACGCTTCGAGGGTCCTCTCGCCGAGCGTGAACGAGGCGTGCAGCCCCAGCATCGCGCCCGTCATCGCGGTGTGCCTGCCCGCGATGAAGCGCAGGTTCTCCGCCAGTTCGGCTTCCGCCGCTCCATCGCGGTCGCTCACCTCGAAGCACAAGGAGGCGCGCACGCCGGCTCGCTCGAGCGTTTCGGCCAGCACGTCCAGGCTGCCGTCAATGAACGACGGGCTCGAATGATGATCCACGAGCGTGGTCGTGCCGCGCGTGAGCGCATCGAGCGCGGCCAGCTCCGCGGAGGCGCGCACCATCTCTTCGTCGAGCGCGCGATCCAGGCGCCACCAGAGCCCCGCGAGGATCTCGGGAAACGCAGCCGGAGCGGCTCCCGGAAGCGAGAGCCCGCGGGCCAGGGCGCTATAGATGTGGGTGTGGGCGTTGATGAAGCCGGGGAGTATCAAGCGGCCTGAGGCGTCCACGGTCTCGGCGTCCGGGTGCTCGCGCCGAAGCGCGCTCTCGGCGCCCACGGCATGGATCGCGCCGCCGGCCACCGCCACCGCGGCGCCGCGGAGCACCTCCGGTTCGGGTCCCGGCGTGATGATCGTGCCGCCTGTGATCAGGAGCTTCGACTCTTGCACGGCCGCCTCTCAGAGGTAGATCTTCTCGACGTCGTACGAATCGGGATAGGCGTCGCGCAAGAGCCCGTCTATCTCCGCGAGGACGGAGCGCAGGAGCCCGCGTTTTTCGTCGAAGCGGATGAAGGCGCTCTTGAACCCGTTGATGATGATGTTGCGCAGATCGTACACCGAGAGGCCGAAGACCTTGCAGGCGATGAACAGCTCGCGCGAGACCGTGGTGTTCGACATGAGCCGGTTGTCGGTGTTGATCGTCACCCGGAGTCCGAGGTCGTGATAGAGCTTGAACGGGTGCTCCTCGAAGCTCGCCGAGGCGCCGGTCTGGATGTTGCTTGTGAGGCACATCTCGAGCGGGATCCGGTGGTCGTTCACGTAGCGCAATAGATCCGGGTCCTCGCGGAGCAGCGTGCCGTGCCCGATCCGATGGGCGCCGCAGTAGTGCACGGCCTGCCCGATGGATGCCGCGCCGAACGCCTCGCCGGCATGCGCGGTGCAGTTGATGTTGTTGTTGAGGATCAGGTAGAAGGCTTCGCGGTGGTGTTTCGCCGGAAAATCCTTTTCCGCGCCCGCCAGGTCGAAGGCCACGACGCCGCGATTCTTGTACTCGAGCGTCAGCTCCGCCAGGCGGTAGGACATGTCGGGGCTGATGTGGCGGATCCCGCAGAGGATAACTCCCGTCCGAATCGGCAGGCGCGATTCCGCCTCGCGCAGTCCGTCGAGGACGGCATCTACGATCTCGGGCATGTCGAGTCCCTGCTCGCGATGCAGGATCGGGGAGTAGCGCACCTCGAGGTAACGGATGTTCTCCGCCGCGGCGTCCTCGGCGAGTTCGAAGGCCGCTCGCCGGAGGGCTTCCTTCGTCTGCAGCACCCGGAGCGTGATATGGAACCTCTCGAGGTACTCGGGCAGCGTCACGCGCGCCTCTCCGATCTGGAGCATGCGGCGCAGCTCATCGGGGTCCTTCGCTCCGAGGTCGATGTGTTGATCTCGCGCCAGTTCCCAGACCGTGGAAGGACGGAGCGAGCCGTCGAGGTGACAGTGAAGGTCCGTCTTCGGGAGCGACTTGATCAGCTCGAACGGGATGGCCGTCTCGGCCTGTTCGCTTTGATGCACCGATTCCTCCTCTGTCGTCTCTCTAGCGCTCTGCGGGCCCGCGTTCGGCGAGACCGCGAAGGATCAACTCCGGCGAGATCGGGATCTCGCGGACCGGCACCCCGGTGGCGTGATACACCGCGTTCGCCACGGCGGCCGCGATCGGGATGATGGCCGGCTCGCCGACGCCCTTGGCGCCGAACGGTCCCTTCGACCAGGGTTCCTCGACGAGGATCGTCTCGATCTCCGGGGCGTCGAGGCTCGACGGGATCGTGTACGAAGAGAACCGTTCGGTCAGCGGCCGGCCGCGTTCCAGACGGAAGTCCTCCTGGAGCGCGTAGCCCATCCCTTGGACGATCCCGCCCTCGATCTGGCCGATCACGCCGTCGGGGTACAGGGCGCGACCGACGTCATGAGCGGCCGTCACGCGCAGGAGTTCGACGCGGCCCGTGCGAGGACTGACAGCCACCTCGGCGATCTGCGTCGCCCACGAGTAGATGAAGTAGGCGTCTCCCTGTCCCGTCTCGAGATCATAGGACGTGGCGGGCGCCTGGAACCAGCCGTCGGCTGCGAGGTTCACCTTGCGCTGAAAACACTCGCGCGCGACATCGGCCATTGCCACGGCCCGCTCCGGCTGCCCTTCGACGAACGCCTTCCCGCCGGCGAAGCGCAGCGAGGCCGGCGCAGCATCCAGCATTTCGGCGGCGATCGGACGGAGCCGCGCCTGGATCTGGGAGGCTGCATCGAGCACGGCGTTGCCGCTCATGACCGTCGTGCGCGAGGCAACTGTGGGACCCGAGTCCGGCACGCGGCTCGTGTCCACCTCGCCGATCTGCACTCGTTCGATCGGCAGCCCCAGTGCCTCGCCGGCGATCTGTGCGAGGACGGTGAGCGCCCCTTGACCGATCTCGGTTCCGCCGACGGCGACGGTGGCCGAGCCGTCCTGATGGAGCTGGACGTAGGCGCCGGAACCGTCGAGGTACTTGCCCTTCGCCCCCAGGCTCACGCCGTAGGCGCAGAGCGCGGCGCCGATGCCGTGCAGGAGACCGTCTTCACGGCGGCCGCCCGCGCGGCGTTTCTCGTCCCACCGGCTCCGGCCTCGCGCGGCGAGAACGGTCTTCTCGAGCCCGACGCTCTCGGCGAGGAGCTGGCCGGTCGCGGTGCGCGAGCCGAGGCGCAACAGGTTCTGAAGGCGGAAATCGAGCGGGTCCATGCCGAGCGCAACCGCGAGCCGGTCCATCATCGTCTCGATGCCGAAGCAGACCTGGGGCTGGCCGAAGCCGCGGAACGCGCCCGATTGCGGATTGTCGGTGTACACGCCGTAGGTGTCCACGTGCGCGTGATCGAGCACGTACGGTCCGGCGGCATGGCAGTTCGCGCGAAAGAGCACGGCGGGGGAGAGCGTGGCGTAAGCGCCGATGTCCCCGATGATCTCCGCCTCGACGGCGGCGAGGGTTCCCGAGCGCGAGGCGCCGACCCGGTAGCGCATCTCGGTCGGATGGCGCTTGCTCGAGCGGCGAACGTCCTCTTCCCGGGAGTAGATGATCTTCACCGGGCGGCCCGTGTGGTGCGCCAGCATCGCCGCGCACGAGCAAACCTCGCTCGGAACATCTTCCTTGCCGCCGAAGGCGCCGCCGGTCGTCGTCTGGATGATGCGAACGCGACCGAGCGGCAGGCCCAGCACCGCGGCCACGGCGCGCTGGACGTAGTAGGGGCACTGCATCGAACCGTGCAGGACGATCGAGCCGTCCTCGCGGGGATCGGCAATCGCGCCGAGCGTCTCTATGTAGAAGTGCTCCTGCGGCCCCGTTCGAAGCGAGTCCTCGACGACGACGGAAGCGTCGAGCGCGGGGCCCGCGTCGCCGCGGCGGATCTTGAGATGGATCGGGACGTTGCCGGTTGCGTGGACGAGAGGGGCATCGGGACGCATCGCGGCGCTGCCGGTGAACACGCCGGGCCGCTCCTCGATCTCGGCGCGCACGGCGAGGGCGGCTTCGAGGGCCGCTTCGGGCGTCTCCGCCGCGACGAGGGCCATCGCCTCGCCCACGTAGCGCACTTCGGACTCCGCAAGGAGCGGTTCGTCCTCGATCATGAGCGGCACGAGATTGCGCCCCGGGATGTCGGCGGCCGTGAGCACCGCGACGACGCCCGGCACGGCGCGGGCGGCGGAGACGTCCAG
>JAGVPR010000303.1 GCA_020052115.1 Candidatus Eiseniibacteriota bacterium | reverse complement strand
CTGTCACGCAGAGCGCGGCGTGCGCCAATGGCGCGAGGCGCCGGACAGCGCGGACGTGCCCGGAACAACCCCGGGGTTCGGGGGTCGGCATGCCGTGATCTCCCCAATGAGCGAGGGCTCGGGCGGACCGGTCGGATCAGTGGCACATGGTTGCGATTCGCGCCCGTGAGGATACCACGGGGGCGGAATCCGCGAACCGCGAACCTGTGCTCCCCGACGACCCAAAACCCCGTGCGCGAACTGACCTGCTGCCGCGCCCGCGGGCGCCGTGATCGAATTCGGCGACCAGGCGCCCGCACGGATGCGGGGTGCGTGAGGCAGCGCAGGATGCGATCGACGACGACGGGGTCGATGATGACCGAGACGATCTTCATCTCGACGCGGCAGCGGGGGCAGAGCAGGGGATCCACTTCGAGGATCTTGCGCAGGAGGCGGGCCCAGTTGGCGCGGGTGGCGGCAGGGCGGCGGTGTGGTTCGAGCCGTTCTTCTTGAGGTCTCTCTTCTCTCTCTGATTCCGAAGTCTCATCGACTCCCGGGGACGTCGCGCGGCGCGAGGCATTGCGGGCGCGGTTGGCGTAGGCGCCGTAGTAGCGAACGAGGTGAAGACGGGGATCGGGGATCAGGTCGGTGACGGCCTGGATCCAGTCGAGGGGGTCGAGGAGAAGCTCGCGGGAGCCGTGCCGGGGATGGGGCGGGGTGAGAACGCGGACGCGGTCCTCTTCGGTGCGCTCGACGGCGTGGAAGGGCATGGGGGGACGGACGAGGTAGCGGGCGAGGTGCCCGAGGCGCTCGGGATCGTCGGGGGAGACGCACTGGCAGGCATGGACGGAGAAGCCGGAGTGGACCCAGTTCAAGAGGACGTCGCGGAAGGACTCGGAGAGCCGATCGGCGGCGACGAGCCGGGCGAGGAGAAGGCGTCGGAAGAGCTCGCTCAGGGTTTGCGCATCGAGAGAGGGGATGGGGACGAAGCGGCCGTCGCGGTCCCGGACCGCTTCGGTCATGAGGGCGTGGATGTGAGGGTGGAAGTTGGCGTAGGCACCGAAGGTCTGGATGGAGGCGACGAAGCCGGGGACGACATGGCGGTCGTCGAGGACCGCGACGAGGGTGCGATGCATGGTGTCGTAGGCGGTGCGGGAGAGGAGTCCGAGGAGCCGGCGCTCTCGCTGGAACAGCCCACGCAGGACGCGGGGGATGGTGAACACGTAATGGCGGTGGGAGACGGGGGCGAGGATCTCCTCCCGGAGTTTCTCGGCGAAGAGGGCCGCGCGCTTGGCCTGGCAGCTCGGGCAGAAGTTACGGGTCTGGCAGGAGAAGGCCAGGAGGTGCTCGCCATGGCAAGATGGGCAGCGGATCCGGGCGAAGCCGCTGGTGAGCCGGCCGCACTCGAGGAACGCATCGGTGGAGCGGCGGGCGACGGAGCGCAGTGGACCGTGCTGAGGCTCGAAGCGGTCTTCGTACGAGGAGAGGTAGCGGTCGAAGTGGTCCTCGAAGATCCGATAGAAGTCGGTGCGCTCGGGGTGACGCGGCCGGTACAGGGGCGTCGAATCGGCGACACGGTCATGAGCGAGGTGGTCCTGCCGGCCCGCAGGCCGAGCGCTGTTGCCGGGATGCTGGGAGTTCGCGGGGCAACGTCTGGAAGCACAATCGGACGACGATGCGGCGGACGATGGGACGCCCATGGTGATCGCCAGAACGGCGAGGCCAGCGGGGGGTCATCGGGGATGACGACTGCGACGGAGACGCGGGGGGCGGAGCAAGGCCACGGCCACCGGCTGGCACCCGGGTCACGGAGCGTCAGACCAACTTGCAATTGACCGCAACGCCACGCAGCGGTATACTCGCAGCGTCAAATCCGGCAGCCGAGAGGACCCGGGCGCCAGCCCCCCAGTGGCCGTGCGAGCGGGGGCCGGGCGAGGGGTTAGAGCAAATGATCACTCTTCAGTGACAAATAGCAACTCTCGAACCCCCGATCGCGGCCGGCCGAAATCACGCAGGATCGAAGTCGCTTGAGTTTTCGGGACGGACAGGTTCCTGGTTCCCGGCGAGAAGGCCGCGGACGGGGAGGGCGAACTGCCTGAGACACTCTCCGAGTCCGAGCGGTTGCGAGTTCCACAGATCTGCCCCCGTGATGAGATCTAGCATCACGGAGCTGGGATGCGGCAGGCCCAGTCTCTTGGGTTGGGTCAAGACCGCGAGCCGCGCGCCCGAGATCCGCTCGAGGCAGCTGTCATATCGCCGTTTGATGCTCCGCGCGCTCCGAGCCATCACGGCGCGCTTGACTCGAGATGATCCGGCGACTAGCCCCAATCCGTCAGATCTTGGCTGCGACATGAGCCCGGGACCCGCGTCCCCCGCGGCCGCGCACGAGTTCGGTCGTCTCCCGGAGACGGCACGGGCTGTGACATGAAGGACCGGGCCTGTATGGCGCTCACGCCCGTGGATTCCGCGGGTCCGTCGTGTTTTCCACGCCTCAAGACTAACGCATTGGGGCTAGTCTGGCTGCGCGTCTTCGAGCCCTGTCCCAGCGAACGCTCCCCGCCCGAGCCCCTCTGACGGAGGGATGGTCTATGTCGGCCCCGGATCCCGGGCGGGCCTGCCCTGCAGCCGTCGAGTCGTTCCCACCGGAGTTCGTCATGACCACCCACGGTCATCGCCGCGCCGCGCGGACAGGTTCGCGGTTCGGCCGTTCGCGGAAGTGCAATAGCTTGAGCCTTGTGAAGCGCCGGCCATGAAGCGGCACGGTTCATGCCCCCACGGGCCAGCGGATGATGGTGAGAGAGGCGGGGCTTCCGAACTCGGCGCTTCTCGGCCGGAGTCGGCGCGGAGGTCGCCCATGATCCTCAGATTCGTGCTGCCGGTTCTCGCTCTCCTGGGATGGGGGACGAGTTCCTTCGCGACATGGCAGACCTTCGACACAGGAGATGGTCTCGCCGACGATTTGGTGAACGCGATCCTGGAGGACACCAACGGCGCCCTGTGGTTCGGCGCCGAACGCGGCGGCATCACGCGGTTCGATGGAGTCCACTGGCAGATCTTCTCGGACGACGACGGACTCTTCGATGAAAACGTCACATCGGCCCTCGAAGATCGCAATGGCATGCTGTGGTTCGGCACGTACGGCGGCTGTGTGATGCGATACGACGGCCGACATTGGCAGACTGTGGCGGTTGACGCTCACGACGATGAGACCTATGTCACCGCCATCGTGGAAGACCGCCTTGGCCGCTTCTGGTTCGCGGTTCTCAACGAAGACGGGGACTACGGCCGCGTCCTCCGTCTCGACGGCTCGGTTTGGACGAGCTTCACGACCCGGGATGGACTGGCTCATGACCGGGTTCACGCGATACTCGAGGATCGATCGGGGCGTATCTGGTTCGCCACCGAGGGGGGTGTCTCCCGTTTCGACAACGAGCAGTGGATCTCCTTCACGATGAGCGACGGCCTGACCTCCAATTTCGTGACCGTCCTGTCCGAGGATGAGTCGGGCCGGATGTGGTTCGGAACGGATGGTGGGGGCGTGAGTCTCTTCGACGGCGATGTGTGGCGGACCTACACGTCCGCGGACGGTTTGGCCAGCGATCATGTCACTGCCGTCTTGGCGGACTCGCGCGGCGATCTCTGGGTGGGCACGGAGGATGGGGTCACGACGCTGCGAGCCGGCCTGAGCGCGCGAACCTACACGCGTGCCGACGGGCTGGGGTCCGACTACGTGAACACCATCCACGAGGACCGGGCCGGGAATCTCTGGTTCGCCACTTACGGTGGGGCGACCCGCTGGGACCGCGCGGCCTGGAAGACGTACACGAGCGACAGCGGTCTGCCGGACAACATCGTGAACGCCATCTGCGAGGACCGCTCGGGCCGGATCTGGTTCGGGACCTCCAACGGCGGCGCAGGCATGTTCGACGGGTCGACCTGGCGCACCTATACAACTCGGGATGGTCTTGCGAGCGACGGTGTGACCGCGATCCTCGAGGACCGCGGCGGCGCATTCTGGTTCGGCACTTACAACCGCGGGGTCAGCAGGTTCGACGGCACGGCTTGGACGAGCGACTTGGATTTCACCTCGGTGAGGGCGATCGCCGAGGATCATCTGGGCCGCGTCTGGGTCGGCATGGAACGCGACGGAGTGGCGCGTTTCGACGGGACGTCGTGGACCCGCCTGACGACAGCCGACGGCCTCGTTGACAACAACGTCACCGCCATCCATGAGGATCGCCAGGGACGCGTGTGGATCGGCACGTGTGCGGGGCTGAGTCGTCTCGACGGCTCTCAATGGACGACCTACACGACGGCCGACGGTCTTGGCGGAGACTGCATCACGGCGATCGAGGTGGACCGGGACGGGAAGATCTGGTTCGGGACGTGCGGGGCGGGTGTGACGCGGCATGACGGAGAGACGTGGAGAACGTACACCTCGGCGAACGGTCTGGCCAGCGACTGCGTCAGCGCGATTTGTGAGGACAGCCGCGGCAATCTCTGGTTCGGCACGAACGGTTCGGGTGTCACGTGTCTCGGCGTTGCCGACGGGATCTGGCGCACCTACACCGCCGCCGACGGACTGGCGGACGGGGGCATCAGTGTGATCGCGGCGACGAGGGCCGGCGATCTCTGGTTCGGGTTCATCCCCGATGCCGGGGCGACGGTTTTCGAGCCCGACCTGGTCTCACCGCTGACGGTCTTCCTTCACCGGCCCGGCGCCATCGTGGGCACGAGGGAGGTCAGCGTCAGTTTCCTGGCCGCATTCGGCGACGTGGGGGTGGAATTCTCCTGTGCGCTGGACGGGGAGGCTTGGTCTCCGTGGTCCGAGCAGAATGTCGCCGTGCGGAGCGGTGCTCCGGATGGCGAACACATCTTCATGGTCAGGGCGCACGACCAGCATGGGAATGTCGAGATCTCTCCGGCCGCCTGCCGATTCGAGGTGGACGCGACCCCTCCTTCGGCAGTCGTCGCTTCTCCGGCCTTCGGGCAAGTCGTCCGGGACAGCGTGCGGGTCTTCGGGTCGGTGGCTGACGGCCGCTTCAGCGAGTATCGAGTGGATGTGCGAGTTCCCGGAGCCCCCTCCTGGGAGATGCCCGACGCGGCGCCGCTCGCCCGCAGCACGACGCCCGTAACCAGCGGGCCGCTGGCGGTCTGGCCCACCGCGTTCTTCGCCGACGGCCGGTACGAGCTGCGGGTCGCGGTCGCTGACTCGCTCGGACTCGTCGGAAGCACGATCATCGAGGCGATGGTCGACAACACCCCCCCGTGGGCCGACGTCACGAGCCCGGCGCTCGTGAGCGCAGCGGGCGGTGGCGATGTCTACACGACGACGGGCCTCGTGCATCTGTACTTCCCGCCGCACGCCTTCGCGCAGGATGCCGTTGTGACGATCGCCGTGCTCGCGGACTCGACGGCGCCCGACAGCCTGGGACAAGGACGGCGGGTCGCGGACGCGTACGAGATCTCTTGGGGAACTGCGGAGCTTCGGAAGCCCGGCACGATGGAAATCTGCTACCCAAGCCAGATCGAAGAGTCCTGTGGTCCCGTCACCATCTACTCGGCCGGCGCCGACTCCGTGTGGCGGCGCCTGGGAGGGACGGACTCGCGCTCAGAGATGAAGATCGTGGCGCCGCTGGCGGCGCCGGGGAGATACGCCCTGTCCGAGGAATCGGTCGCCCTGGGCGGTCCGGTCGCTCTGTCCGGCCTTGCAACAATCCCGCGGGTCTTCTCGCCTCTGGGCTCGTTCGCGAACGACAAGGTGGGTGTCAGCTTCACGCTCGGCCGGTCGGGGTCTGTCACGGTGAGGGTCTACAACCGCGCCGGTAGGCTCGTGCGAGCTCTCGCGTCAGACCCGCAGATGAAGGCGGGAGCGAACGTTGTGTTCTGGGACGGACGAGGTGAGGACGGCGAGGTGGTGGAGGACGGGCTCTACCTGGTGAGCGTGGAAGCTCTCGGGCATAAGCGAACGAAGACGCTGTCCGTCGTGAGGTGACGATGATGAGGCCGGCAATCGAAGCTCCGCTGCGGGTGCTCGGGATCATGGTCGTGGCACTAGTCATCGTGGCGGCCCCGCGGCCGGCGTCCGCACAGGAGACGGCGCGCCACACCTTCCTGTTGGAAACGCAGGCCAACACCGACGATCTGTATCTCGGTCTGAACTACCGTCTCGGCCTGGCGCTCGAACAGAGACTGGGCGTGACGCTCTCGGCCTCCGTCAGGCCCTACCTCGAGTGGGTGCGGAAGCCAGTCAGGCCGCGGGTCTTCATGCAACTGCGCGAACGACGATACTGCTTTGCCCTTGCCGTGGATCAAGAGGTGCCTTTGATCTGTCCGTTCGGGCTCTACGTCGGGGCCGGTCTGGGATACACGGCGGCCGACTTCGACGGCACCCACGCTTCTCCGAAGGAGGGGTGGATT
This sequence comes from Candidatus Eiseniibacteriota bacterium, assembly GCA_020052115.1. GTDB lineage: Bacteria > Eisenbacteria > RBG-16-71-46 > JAGVPR01 > JAGVPR01 > JAGVPR01. The sequence goes on along the minus strand of JAGVPR010000303.1, from coordinate 3,604 downwards.
CCGGTCGCGGACGGAGGAATACGCTGCGCCCTCGCTGTGGAGGAGGCGGCGTACATCGAGATGAGGCTCGGCTACCGGTACTCTGAAGCCCGCGCCGACGAGAACCACTGGATCTACTTGTCCCTCGGGGTCGGCATCTGATCATGGAGGGGTAACGATGCTACGCGCGAGGACTGCGAGAGACCTTCTCCTTTCGGGATTCGCCCTCGTGCCGGCCGTTCTTCTTGCCCTCGGCTGCACGGATGACGAGAACAAAGGGTACGCACCATCCAACTGCAAGCACAGCGAGCCCACCACGGGGTTCCTGCGTGTCGAACTGACCATCAATCAGACCAACCACCGCGTGCCGCTCACGATCTTCGAGGGCGCCTACGAAGAGGGCAAGGTGGTGCTCCGCGACACCGTGGACGTCGAGGACGTCAGCTACGAGCTCCGGGTCGGGAAGGAGTACTCCGTGCTCGCGCGCTACATCAGCGGTCGCGACACCATCCTTGCACTGGATTCCGAGTCGCTGGATGTCGCCTCGGATGAGTACCAGGATGCGACCTGCTACTACGTTGAGGAGGGGAAGGCCGACGTTCGGTTGCACGACTGAGGGGGGCGGTGATGAGACCGGTCGAATGGCAGGCAGTGCGTTCCGCATCTCGATGGTTCCCGTGCGCGTTCCTCCTCCTGCACTGCGGTTGCGCAGCGAGACTTCGCACCGGCGTCGACCCTTCGATGGCGAACCTCCCCGGGCACGACCCGAGAACTGAGGGAGGTCGGTGGCTCGAGCCCCTGCGAGATCACGCAGCCGAACTCGATCTCTACTACATCCCGAGCCGATATCCGAACGGGCTGGTCGAGGGAACGCCGCACGGAGCCTTCACGCGCTCTCAAGCGGAACGGGCCGTTGACTCCGCCGAGCAGACTCTCGCGGCAGTGAAGCTGGAATTGGCCGTCCGATAGCCGCGCAGAGGGCGAGGAGCCGCATGCCACGCGAGAAGCCCCGGCGCAAGCCCGACGAGGAGGTCCGCGGTCGGGTCCGGGCCCACGATCCCTTCGATCTCATCCGCTGGCTGGCGTTGAGCCAGCCCGATCCTCGAAAGGCTCTCGCCGAACTCGTCCAGAACAGCCTGGACGCAACTGCGCGCAAGATCCGCATCTCTCGTGTCCGCGTTCGCGGCATAACGTACCTGCACATCCACGATGATGGCGAGGGCGTCGTCCCGGAGATGGACCGCCCGGAGGCGCTCCGGTACATCGCCACCCACATCGGCCACAGCCGGAAGCGCGCTCTCTCCCCCTCCGAGCGCATGGAGCTCATGACGCAGGGGCAATACGGAATCGGTCTTCTGGGCTTCTGGAGTCTCGGGCAGACGCTCGAGATGAGGTCGTCGGTGGCCGGACAGAAGGCGCACCGTCTCGTTCTTCACAGGGACCGGCCGGACTTCGTGATCTCGCCTCTGCGTGGGCGCCTGCCGCTCGAGGAAACGTGGACCGAGGTGGTCATCGGCGGCCTTCATCGAGAGGCGACGAGCGCCCTGATCGCGCGGCGCGCGGCTGACTATCTCGCCGCGGAGTTGCGGGGCCAGTTGCTCGCGCGGGACGTCGAGGTCGTGGTGGAGGACCGGATCTCGCGCGGCACCGCACCGAAACGGATCGCGGTCCGCCCGCCGAAGTTCCTGGGCGAGCGCATCCCGGTGCCCGATCTCCTTCCCGTCGAAGGGCAGCCGGCGATCCGTGTGGAGATCTACTTTATCGGCGAGGCCGCCGAGGACGGCGCCGCACCGGGCATAGGCATCTACTGCTCGGGCACACTCGTCGCCGAGACGTTTCACGAGCTGGCTTCGCTGGGGCTCGATCGCAGTCCCTGGACGGATCGGCGCCTCACGGGGTTGGTGGACTTTCCGGCACTTCACGTCGCCCCCGGCAGCCGGCGCGGGGTCATCCTCGATGAGGCCGCCGGCGCCTTCGCGCAGGCTCTCATCAAGGTCGAGGACGCCCTGACGGCTCTTCTCCATCGGGTCGAGCTGGAACGTGTCGAGCAACTCGACCGAACCCTGATGCGAGATCTCCAGAGGGCGTTCCGCGACTTCTACCGGCAGCGCCCGCGGTACGCGATGCTCCCGATCCAGGACGAGAAAGATCAGGCGGGCGGGCCCGCGCTCTCCGAGGGCGAGAACGGGATTTCGGCGCACGGTGTCGCCGCGGCACCGAATGGTGGCGCCGAGGTGGAGCCGATCACGGAGCCGCCGATCGCGCCGGAAACAGACAAAGAAGGCCGGGAGCTGTTCCCGCCTGGTTCGCTCGCATCCGTTCGGATCATCCCCGGCCGTCTGCGGGTCGCGTGTGAGAGCACGCGTCGCGTGCGGGCCGAGGCGCTCGATCGCACAGGTCGCGCCGTGGCCGATGCCGTCGAATTCGCCTGGCTGCTGGAAGGCGCCGTCGGATCGCTGGAGGCGCAGACGGGCGCCGAGATCACGTTCGCGGCCGGACCCGAGCCCGGCGAGGGTCTTTTGACGGTGACCGCGCGATCGCAGGCGGTGGAGGCGATCGCTGAAGCTCCCGTAGATGTCGTCGAGGATGTTTCTGCGGGGCGCGCTCGCGAGGGGATTCCCGAGCCGGAGTTCGTGAACCAGCCGGGCGCGTCATGGCGGTCGCGGATGCAGGACGGACGCTGGCAGGTCAACTCGGGCCACGGCGACTTCCGCGCCGTCGCGGAGCGGCCCGTGCTGAAGCTCCGCTACCTCGCGCTCCTCTTCGCGAAGGAGATCGTGCTCCGAAGTCACCAGGATCCACGGCTCGACGAGCCGCTCGAGCAGATGGCCGAGATCGCATCGTACGCCGACATCCGGCTCTCGGCGCGCGGGCGGCGCAGCAGGGGAGGGAAGGAGCCCGGAGATGCGTGAGCCCGGGCATGTTGCCTGCTTCCCGAGAGAGTCCCTTGCGAACGATCTGACGCTACCCCATTAGCCCCTGCGCGGAGTCCAACCCCGTCAAGAAACCTCCGACCGGCAGACAGACGATCCCGTCCCTCTTGAGTCTCTCCCGGCCCCGATACAACAAGATCGCGCGGGCTTCACGATAGTCTTCCAAGAACGCGGTCAAGCCCGGTCATTCCGACTGTATCGTCTTATCCCGGTACTTTCAGTCTGTTCGAGTCGCGCTGCGTGGTGCATCATCTGCCCTCATGAGGGCCGCTGATTCAGCAAGCATGACGCGCACGATGCGGGCGCTGCTCCGCGATCGTAATGGAGTCGCGCTGTGCCGGGTTCCTGCGCCGGATGCCCCGGCGCCCGGCGAGGTCATCGTGCGTGTGGCGGTTGCCGGGGTCTGCCGCACCGATCTTCGCGTCGCCCGGGGCGAGCTCGGCACGAAGCCGATCATCCTCGGCCACGAGTGCGCCGGTTGGATCCAATCGTGCGGCGCCGAAGCCGGCGCCTTGGAGATCGGCACGGCAGTGACGGTCATTCCGTTCTCCCCGTGCGGCGCCTGTGCCGGCTGCCGGGCCGGCGGAAGCTGCCATGATCCCCACTGGCTGGGCTGGCACCGCGACGGCGCCTATGCCGAGCTAGTGCGGGTGCCGGCAACCTGCGTGCGCCGCATTCCCGCCGGCATGCCG
>JAGVPR010000402.1 GCA_020052115.1 Candidatus Eiseniibacteriota bacterium | reverse complement strand
CGACCCGCCCGCCGGGTCCGGCGCGCTGGCGGGCGCGATCCTGGACGAAACGGCTTCGCGACAGCGATCTGCCGCTCGCGGAGATGCTCGCGAGCAAGTTCTCGCTCACCACAGGGCCCCTTCTCGATCGTCTGGTGCCCGCCGGTGCCGACTTGCTCTCGCCCGCGGGGCGCTCCGGCGCCCTCTGGATCGGCTTCGGCGATGCCGTCGAGCCGTTCGAGCAGACGCTCTATGCGACTGCCCGCTTCCTCATGGTGAACGACATGCTCGTGAAGATCGACCGGATGAGCATGGCTCACGGGCTCGAGGTCCGCTGCCCCTACCTGGACGGCGAGGTGGTCGAGTTCGCGGCCTCGGTGCCTTCAGGGCTCAAGCTGCGCGGGTGGGAGACGAAGGCCCTCCTCCGTGATGTGGCAGCGCGTCACCTGCCGCCGGAGAACGCGCGAAAGCGAAAGCACGGATTCGGGGTGCCCGTCTCGAGTTGGTTTCGCGGGCCGCTCGCCGCTCCGCTCAGAGACCGGTTGCTCGCAAGCCGCGCGGTGAGTGATCACCTGGACCGGAGCACGGTCGAGGCGGTGTTGGATCGTCACGAGCGGGGGGTCGAGGACCACGGCCAGCTGCTATGGTGCCTCCTGATGTTCGAAGCCTGGAACCGGATCTCGATCGAGGGCGACGGAATGCCGCGAGGTCGCGAGGACCAACCGCGGGGGGATGGAGGATCATGAAGCGAGCCGCGCCGGATGGCCGTGCGATCCTCGTCATCATCCAGAGCCCCGATGCGTCCCTCGATGGACTCAGGCGGACGGGGCTCCTCGAACGATACACGAGGCTTCTCCAGGCGTACGCTCGCGCGTTTCGCGTCGTCGTGCACTCGAGCGACAACCTCGACTACTCGACCGATCTCGGCGTGACGCACCGCCCGATGCGGTGGCTGCCCCGGCCGGCCGGCCTGCGGCACGCGGCCTACTACATCGGGCTTGTTTGTCGCGCGCGGGGGATGGACGGCGTGATCAAGGTCTTCGGCAGCAACATCCCGACGCTGCCGCTCGTGAGAAGGATCTCGGGATGCCCGATGATGGTCACCTACCAGTACAACTACTCCGAGCAAACGCGGATGAGCGAGCGTCCGGGGCTGAAGCGCTGGGTCGCGCCGCTGCTGGAACGGCTCGCGCTCCGATCGGCCGACCTTGTCCTCGTCACGGCCGGCTGGCTCGAGACTCGCGTGCAGCATGTCTACGGCAAACGCACGGTGCTCCTGCCGAACTGGGTGGACCTCGACCTCGCCCGGGGCGATGAGGCCGCTTCCGCGCGGGGAGACTCGGGCATCCTCTTCGCCGGCCGCCTCCACTGGAGCAAGGGCGTGCATGTCCTTTTGGATGCCTTCGAGCGATTGGCCCAGCGTCATCCCGCGGCGTCGCTCATCATCGCGGGGGAGGGGGAGGAGAGGGCCCGGCTCGAGGCCAATGCGGCGCGTATCGCGCCGGGCCGCGTCGTGTTCCTTGGTCGCGTCCCTCACACGGAAGTGCTCGCCCTCATGAGAACAGCGGCGGTGTTCGTGCTCCCCACGCTGACGATGGAGGGCCATCCCAAAGCTCTGATCGAGGCGATGGCGTGCGGCGCGGCGTGCGTGGCGACGGACGTCCCAGGGAATCGGGACGTCCTCGAGGACGGGAGGACGGGGTGCCTCGTGCCCGCCGCCGATGCGGCCGGTCTCGCGGAGATCCTCGAGAGGCTGCTCGGTGATCCTCCACGGCGGAAGGCGCTCGGCGATGAAGCCCGGGCCGAGGCGAGCGCCGGCTCGTTCTCGGAAATCGTGCCCCGCGAGATCCAGGTGCTTCGCGAGCTGGCGGAAGGCGGGCGGCGCTCGTGAGCGTTCCCGGCGACGTGACGCGGCCCGGCACCCCCGGGGTGGCGTTCATCGTCATCGCCTACAACGCCGAGGGGACGATCCGCGCTTGCATCGATTCCATCCTCGCGCAAGGCCTCCCCGGGGAGGTCATTCTCGTGGACAACGGTTCGACGGACGGGACCATCTCCTGCGTGGGTGGTCGCCCGGTGACCGTGGTTCACGAAGCGAAACGCTGTCGCGGCGCGGCGCGCAACCGCGGCCTCGATGCGGCGCGGGCCGACTACATCGCCTTCGTGGACGCGGACGTCGAACTGCCCGGAGACTGGGGGCGGCGGGCGCTCGATCTCCTGGGGCGCCACCCCGATGTGGCCGCCGTCGGCGGCCCCGGCCGGACGCCGGACGGATCGTGGGTCTCACGCGCTCTCGATGCGCTCCAGTACGGCCATCGCCTCGAGGATCGCCAGGAGTACGTCGTCTCCCTCGCGACCATGGACGTGTTGTACCGCGCGCAGAGCGTCCGGGGTCTGCGCTTCGCCGATCTGTGGGCGGCCGAGGATCCCGAGTTCAACTTCCGGCTCGTCGAGCGGGGGCACAAGCTCCTCTGGAGCCGGGATCTGTGGGTCGTGCATCACCACTCGACGAAGCTGGGTGAACTTCTGAGAAAGGCCTTCGCGTACGGCATGTGGTTCCTGGCGCCGTACTGGAGGCACCCGGGCCGGCTCAATCCCGGGGTCCTGGCGCGCGTTGCGTACGTGCCCGGGGCGTTGATCCTCGCCTGTGTCTCCTGGTTCCGATCCGCGGTGTTCTGGGCGCTGCCGTTCTGGATTCTTCTGCCGTTCATCGCGTACGCTGGCGTCGCGCTACGGCAGAGAAAGTCACTGGGAGCGGGCGGCGCCGCGCGCTTCGTGTTCGTCCACGGGCTCCGTCAGTGCGCGCAGATGGCCGGCATCTGGGCCGGCATCGTGCGCGGCACGTGGCGCGCGTTCGGTCCCGGCGAGAGGAACCTCTGATGGGCGGCACCTTCGCGTTCGGCCGAAACTGGAGACGCTTCCTCCCCGTGATCAACGAGGAGAGGATCGGTCGCGCGACCGACTCCCTCCGAACGATGCTCCAGGCCGACACGCTCTCGGGTCGGAGTTTTCTCGATGTCGGATGCGGCAGCGGGCTTTTTTCCCTCTCGGCCCGGCGACTCGGAGCGCGGGTCCGATCATTCGACGCCGATCCCGACTCGGTCTTGTGCGCCGCGGAGCTTCGCGCCCGCCACTTCCCAGACGATCCGGCATGGACCATCTCATCGGGCAACGTCCTGGATGAAGCGTTCATGAGGTCGCTCGGCCGCTTCGACATCGTGTACGCCTGGGGTGTCCTGCACCACACCGGGGATTTGCGAAAGGCCTTGGCGAACGCCGCGCTGCCGGTGGCGGAGGCCGGACAGCTCTTCATCGCGATCTACAACGACCAGGGCTCAGAGTCTGATCGCTGGAGGCGCGTCAAGGAAATCTACGGTTCCGGGGCGCTCGGCCGAGCGTTCATTCTGGGGACGTTCGTGCCGTATTTCGCGGCGCGAGAGATCGGCGGATCGGTCGTCCACAGGGAGTGGCTCCCGGCGCGGCTCGCTCGCTACAAGAGGGAGCGCGGGATGTCGCTGCTCCATGACTGGGTCGATTGGCTCGGCGGCTATCCATTCGAGGTGGCGCGTCCCGAAGATGTGTTCCGGTTCTATCGGGACCGCGGGTTTGCTCTTCGCGATCTCGTGACCTGCGGCGGCGGTCTGGGGAACAACCAGTTTGTCTTCGTCAGGAAATGAGCAGCGCGATCGCGCACCGGCGCGCGACCAGGCCGCTCGGGCTTCGATGCGCCCGCTGAGGATCGCCATGGCGGGGCTGAAGGGGATCCCGGCGACCTACGGGGGCGTCGAGAGGGCCGTCGAGGAGATCGGCGCCCGGCTGGCTGACCGCGGGCACGATGTCTCGGTGTTCTGCCGGTCGCACTACACGCCCGAGACCGTCACGGTTCACCGCGGCATGCGTCTCGTTCGCCTGCCCTCGTGGCGGACCCGGACCCTCGATACGCTCAGCCACACGGCGCTCTCCGCGATCCGTTCCAGGAATGAGCGATTCGACCTCGTGCATCTTCATTCGCTCGGCAATGCTCCGATCGTCCCGCTCTTTCGCGGCCGGGGCCGGCGCGTCGTGCTCACGCTGCACGGGCTCGAGTGGGTGCAGTCGAAGTGGAAGGGGACAGGCCACGTCTTCTTCCGTCTCTGCGAGCGACCGGCCGTCCGCTGGCCCGACGTCGTGACGTCGGTTTCGCGACACTGGGGGCAGGATCTTGCGCGGAGGATGAATCGGCCCGTGCGCTACATCCCTAACGGCGTCGCCGTGCCCGAGAAGCGCGAGCCGGACCTCCTTCGAACCCGAGGGCTCGAGCCGGGGCGGTACGTCCTGTTCCTGGCGCGGCTCGTGCCGGAAAAGGGAGCGCACCACCTGATCACGGCGTTTCGGAAGCTGGAGACATCCATGCGGCTCGTCATCGCAGGAGACGCGGAACGCGGCGGCGAGTATGCTCACCGGCTGCGCGCCCTGGCCGACGGGGACGACCGGATCGTCTTCACGGGGTTCGTGTACGGCCATCTCTGGAACGAGTTCCTGAGCCATGCCTACGCGACCGTGCATCCGTCGGAGTCGGAAGGGCTCTCCATCGGCCTCATGGAGGCGATGGCCTTCGGTAACTGCGTTCTCGTGTCCGACATCGCCGAGAATCTGGAGGTGGTGGGCGAGGAGGCGGGGGTGAGGTTCCGGAGCCGGGATCCCGAGCACCTGCGAGAGGTCCTCGCCGGACTGCTCGCGGCGCCCGAGCGGGTGAATGTCATGCGCCGCAAGGCGGCCGAACACGTCCGGCGGCAGTTCGATTGGGACCGGATTGTGGACGAGTACGAGACGCTGTTCCGGAGCGTGCTGGCCCCGTCATTGCAGGGCGGGAAAGCCGAAGGAGACGAGACTTGATTCCGTTGGTGGATGTCGGAGCGCAGAACGCGGCCCTCGCGACGGAGCTTCGCGCGGCCTTCGATGAGGTGTTCGCATCGTCCGCCTTCCTCGGCGGGCGTTTCGTGCGCGAATTCGAGGAGGCGTTCGGCGCCTATTGCGGAACGCCTCATGCGATCGGCGTGGCATCGGGAACGGCGGCGCTGCACCTGGCGCTGAGGGCGATGGAGGTGGGGCCGGGCGACGAGGTGATCGTCCCGGCCAACACATTCATCGCGACGGCGGCCGCCGTGTCGGCGGTCGGCGCGACGCCGGTCTTCGCCGACGCCGATCCCTCGACGCTGCTGATCGCGCCGGAGGAGATCGAGCGCCGGGTGACGAAGCGCACGCGGGCCGTGATCCCGGTGCATCTCTTCGGGCGCGCGATGGATCTCGATCCGCTGCTCGCGATCGCGGCGCGTCACGATCTCTGGGTTCTCGAGGATGCCTGCCAGGCCCACGGCGCCTTCCCTCCGGGGCATGCGTGGATCGAGCCGGCGAGCGAGCGCGCGGCGATGAAGCCGGCGGGGAAGACCGCGCTCACCGGGCCT
>JAGVPR010000386.1 GCA_020052115.1 Candidatus Eiseniibacteriota bacterium | reverse complement strand
CGCCCACACGACCGCGGCCGGCAGGGCGACCTGCGCGAATCGGCTCCCCTTCGCGAGGAGCCCCACGAGCGCGACGTTCGCCGAGCCCAGCGGCGTCCACCGCGAAATCGCGGCGATGCCCGAGGGGTAGATCTCGATCGGGGCGAACCCGCCGCCGAAGAGCGCCAGCATGAGGATCACGACCGAGCCGAGCGTCCCCGCCCCGCGCGCACTCTTCGCGCCCGCGAAGATGAGCTTCACGAGGCCGATCGCGAAGAAGCAGTAGCCCAGCAGCACGGCCGCCACGCCGAGCGGATCGCGCATCGAGAGCTTGAAGACCAGGATGCCGAACGCCAGCACGAAGACCGAGGCTCCAAGGGTGACGATGAGACCGAGCGCGGCCTCGGATGTCACGAGCTGCGCTGCGCTCACCGGAGCCACCGCCGTCCGCTGGGCCAGACCGGCGATCCGGTCGCGCATCATGCGGCCCTCGACGTTCTCGCTGAGGAAGAGAAGGCTGAAGAGAAGAAGCCCGGGGAAGAAGTACCCGAAGAACTCGGCGGACGAAGCCGCACCGGGCCCTGCGGCCTTCGGCCTCTCGATCGTGATCTCCATCCTCTGCACCATCGAAAGCCGCTTCAGGCGCTGGCCCGCGTCATAGAACCTCGAGGAGGCGGCGACGAAGGCGTCGCGGTCGACCCGGCCGCTCTTTCGAGCATCGTCCGCCGCCGCCTTGAGAGGCGCCCTCACCTCCGCGAGCGCCCGGTTGCCCAGCTCGATCAGCGTGGTCAGCACCGACTCGCTCATCTCGGGCCCGAACGTCTGCAGCGGGTTTCGAATCAACTCGAGGGTCGTCGTCCCGGCGGTGAGTAGCGAGTCGCCGAATCCCGCCGGGATCACGAGCGCCGCGGCGGCCGCTTCTCCCGCGCTCTGGAACCGGTCGCGGATACGCCGCGGATCACTCAACCGCTCGACGGCGAAGAAGTCCGAGAGCGGCTCTCGCTCGAACATTCCCGGAAGCAACTGCGAAACGACCGTGCTGTCTCTGTCCACGATGAGGAGGCGCGCCTTCGGGATGCGCGAGGAACCGAGTCCGCCGAAGGCGGCGTACTCGATCGAGGCGAGGATGATCGGGAACCCGAGCCAGAGAAGGAACACCGTGCGCACGCGCATGAGCCTGCGCAGCTCGAACCCTAGAAGATGGCGGATCATCGCGGCCCTGAATCCCGCAATCGCGGCCCAGGGCGCGCTCCCTCGCGCGCGGTCACTCGCGAAGCTCCCGGCCGGTGAGCTTGATGAAGAGACTCTCGAGGCTCGGCTGGCGCACGCTCACCTCCCGCGCGCCTTCGAGCGCCCCCATGATCCGGGTCACCGACTGGGATCCGCGGGGGGAAGAGATGACGACCTCCTCGGGACCGTGAGCGAGCAGCTCCGCGCCTTCGATGACGGCCACCGCGCCGCGCACCGCATCCGCGGCGAATGCGCCGCGAACCGTCACGAGATCCTTCTCCCCGACGGCCTCGCGCAACTCATCGAGCGTGCCTTCGACCAGGATCTCGCCGTGGTCAATGATGCCCACGCGCCGGCAGAGCGTCTCGGCCTCGTGGAGGTAGTGCGTCGTGTAGAGCACCGTCGTCCCGGCGCGCGCAATGGCCCGGACCAGATCCAGGATGTGAAGGCGCGCCTGCGGGTCTATGCCGACGGTCGGCTCATCGAGGAGCAACACTCGCGGCTCATGGACGAGACCGCACGCCATGTTGAGCCGCCGGCGCATGCCGCCCGAGAACCGGCCCACCGGCTCACGACGCCGGTCCGCCAGGCCGACCGCCTCGAGCAACTCGTCCACGCGCCGTTTGAGCGCCGCGCCCGAGAGCCCGTACAGCCCGCCGAAGAAGGCCAGGTTCTCCGCCGCGCCGAGATCGTCGTACACGACCATGTCCTGCGGCACGAGCCCCAGGGAGCGCTTCGCCCCGGCCGAGCCCGCCTCGTGCCCCGCGACACGCGCGCTCCCCGCGGTCGGCGTAACCAGGCCGGCAAGGATCGAGATCGTCGTGGACTTGCCGGCGCCGTTCGGGCCAAGGAGCCCGTAGATCTCGCCGTCCGCCACGCTGAAGCCGATCCCCTTCAGCGCCTCGACCTCGCCGTACGTCTTGCGGAGACCCGCGACCTCGATCATGTGAGAAGCCTCCTCGGCCCAAGCGGCCGTCCGGCCGCAGGATAGCGGAGCGCCCGCGTCACGTCCACGGCGCGACTCCGCAAAGATGCCGGGCGCGAGGACGACCCTTCGCCCGACCGCCGCGTTTCTCCTCACCTTCCGTGACACTCTGTCCCCGCCTGGGCCTCCTCCCAGCCGCTGCGGACACCTTGTCACGCACGGGGGCCTCCTATCGAGGCTGTAATTCGCTATATTGCAACATGATACGAAACAGCGGCCGCGGCACGCCGTATGCCTATGGTCCCAGCGGAGCCTACGGATCCGCCTGTGGCTTGAGTCCAGGATGCTGGAGGTCGAGAACGATGATCCGGAAGAACGATGCCCTCGAATACCACTCCAGGGACCGGCGCGGGAAGATCGAGGTCAAGCCGAGCAAGCCCTGCCTGACGCAGTGGGACCTCTCCCTCGCCTACACGCCCGGCGTGGCCTATCCCTGCAAGGAGATCGAAGCGAATCCCGAGGACGCCTATCGCTACACCACCAAGGGCAACCTCGTCGCCGTGATCTCGAACGGCACCGCCGTGCTGGGACTCGGCGACATCGGCGCCCTCGCGGGCAAGCCCGTGATGGAGGGCAAGGGCGTTCTCTTCAAGCGGTTTGCCGACATTGATGTCTTCGACATCGAGCTCGACACGCACGACCCCGAAGAGATCATCAGGACCTGCCAGCTTCTCGAGCCCACCTTCGGCGGCATCAACCTCGAGGACATCAAGGCGCCGGAGTGCTTCCACATCGAGGAGACGCTGAAGAAGACGATGTCCATCCCGGTCTTCCACGATGACCAGCACGGGACGGCCATCATCTCCGGCGCCGGACTCCTCAACGCACTCGATCTCGTAGGCAAGGACATCTCGAAGGTCAAGGTGGTCTTCAACGGCGCCGGCGCGGCGGGAATCGCGTGCGCCGAGTTCTACATCCTGCTCGGCGTCAAGCGCGAGAACGTCGTCCTCTGCGATTCGACGGGCACGATCTACAAGGGTCGCGAGAAGGGGATGAACCCGTACAAGGAACGTTTCGCCGGAAACACCAAGGCGCGCACCCTCGCCGAAGCGATGGTGGGCGCCGACGTCTTCTGCGGCGTCTCCGTCGCCGACTGCGTGACGAAGGAGATGATCCGGTCCATGGCGAAAGACCCGATCGTCTTCGCGATGGCGAACCCGGACCCCGAGATCACCTACAACGATGCGACGGCCGCCCGCGACGACATCATCATGGCAACCGGCCGCAGCGACTTCCCAAACCAGGTGAACAATGTTCTCGGCTTCCCCTTCATCTTCCGCGGGGCGCTGGACGTGCGCGCGCGGGCGATCAACAACGAGATGAAGCTGGCGGCCGCGCACGCTCTGGCGAAGCTCGCGCGCGAGGACGTGCCGGACTCCGTACGCCGCGCTTACGGCGGCGTGGAACTGCACTTCGGCAGGGAGTACATCATCCCGAAGCCTTTCGATCCGCGGATCCTGCTCTGGGAAGCGCCGGCGGTCGCCGAGGCCGCCATGCGGACCGGGGTGGCGCGCCAGACGATTGATCTCGAGGAGTACAAGCTGCAGCTCGAGGCCCGCTTCGGGAAGGCGCAGCAGACGATGCGCGGCATCATCGCGAAGGCCCAGAAGGATCCAAAGCGCGTCGTGTTCCCGGAGGGGGATCACGAGAGGATCCTCCGCGCGGTGCAGATCATTCTCGACGAGAAGATCGCGCGCCCGATCCTCCTGGGCGATCCGGACGTGATCCACGCCCGCACCGAAGCGCTGCGCCTCGATCTGACAGGCGCCGAGATCATCGAGCCGCGGGTCTCGCCGATGCGCGAGAAATACGCACACGCCCTCTTCGAGCTTCGCCAGCGCAAGGGCATCACGATGGCCGAGGCGGACCGGCACATGGTGAGGCGCAACTACTACGGCACCATGATGGTCCAGATGGGAGACGCGGACGCCCTCATCGCCGGGATCTCGCAGCACTACCCCGACACACTCCGGCCGGCGCTCCAGATCATCGGCACGCGGCCCGGCGTCAGCAAGGTGTCGGGGATGTACATGATGGTGGCGAATGACGACATCTACTTCTTCGCCGACACGACGGTCAAGATCCAGCCCACCGTGGAGGAACTGGCCGAGACGGCGATCGCGTGCGCCGAAGAAGCGCAGCGCTTCGGGATCGCGCCGCGCGTGGCAATGCTCTCGTTCTCGAACTTCGGGAGCGCGCCCCATCCGCTGCAGGACAAGATGCGCCTCGCAACGGAGTTGGTCCGCGAGCGCGCCCCGTGGCTCGAGGTGGACGGCGAGATGCAGGCGGACACGGCGGTCCTTCCTAAGATGATCAAGGAGTTGTATCCGTTCTGCCGGCTCACGGGCCGGGCGAACGTGCTGATCTTCCCGAACCTCGAAGCGGGCAACATCGCGATGAAGCTGGTGCAGCACCTCGGCGGCGCCGAGGCGATCGGCCCGATCGTCGTCGGGATGCGCAAGCCGGTGCACGTCCTCCACTACGGAGGCACGGAGGTCAACGAGATCGTCAACATGGCCGCCCTGGCCGTGGTGGACGCGCAGTGGGATGAGGCGACCGCGGGAGCGGCGGGACCGGTGGAGAAGCAATCCGCGCCGGCGAAGCCGCAGCCGGCGGTCAAGGAGTGGCGGTAGGGGAGAAGCGCGGAACCACGACTGGGGCGGGGTAGACGGCGGCCGCCGGTGCGGATGGGTGCGGTGTGGGTGACGGGCGCGGCCGCCGCTTCCGAGGCGGTCAGGGCAACCTGGCCGCCTCGTCTTTTCCTATAATGGAGCGCATGACGACATTCAACAGTAACGCGGGAGTCCAGCGGCGCCGGCGGGTCCTTCTCGTCGCGACCGCCGCGCTGTGTGCGGTCGCGCTGACGGGCGCGGCGCGGCCCGACTCGCTCAAGACAGCTCGCAAGAAGCTCTCGCTCGTGAAAGGCGAGGTGACGTTCGAGCCGGCCGCTGGCGGCGAGGTGAAGGCCGTTCTGAAGCCGCGCGGGCTCCCTGCCGGCCGTGCGCCGATCGAGGACGGCGAGTGGGTGCTCGGCGTGGCGCACGGAGACACCGCCGCGGCCTACCCGCTTCGTGCGCTTGCCGGGCACGAAGTCGTGAACGACTGGCTCGGCCGATACCCGATCGCGGTCACGTGGTCGCCGTTGAGCGCCTCTGCCGCCGTCTATGTTCGCCGCCTCGGAGAGCGCCGGCTCACGATGGGCGTCAGCGACCGTCTGTGGCGGGGGCATCGCGTCCTCTTCGACGCCGAGACAAGCTCCCTCTGGAGCCAGCTCCTCGGCGAGTGCCTGCAGGGGGAGCTCGAGGGGCAGAGGCTGGGGGAGCTTCCCTGCGTCCTCGCGCGATGGGTTGATTGGCGGCGCGCCTATCCCGAAACGCGCGTGATGGATCCGGATGGAGCGCCGGGTGTCGAGCCGTTCACCGCGACGACCGGCGCCCCCGCCGCCGCGGCCGATGTGCCGGCCGGTCTCTCGCCCGGCGATCCTGTGATGGGCGTACTCATCGGCAGAACCGCTAAGGCGTATCCGTTCGCCGTTCTGCGACGCGAGCGCGTGATCGAAGATCGCATCGGCCGCCAGCCGACCGTCCTCTTCTACGACGAAGCGTCCGGCGCCGTCGCCGCCTACAGCCGGCGCCTGAGCGGGCTCGAGGTGCATTTCGAGCGGGCGGCATCCGACGGCGTGATTCGCGATGTGGGCACGCAGAGCCGTTGGGATTGGCTCCGCGGAGCGGGGGTGGATGGGAAGATGGCCGGCGTGAGCCTCACACGCCTGCCGGCGACGCCGGCGTTCTGGTTCGCGTGGCGCGACCTCTTTCCGGAAACGCAGATCTACCGGTCCGCGCCATAGCGGCGCGATTTCAGCCGGTGCTCAAGCAAGAGGGGCCGCCTCGCGAGCGGCCCCTCGGCGTTTCTTCGGAACGGAAGCTACTTCTGCAATATCATCTTCTTGGCGCCGGTCCTGTCCCCATCGAACGCGTAGAGGTACATGCCCGAAGCCGTCTCGCGACCCGCATCGTCGCGCCCGTCCCAGCGAGCCTGGTATGAACCGGGGGCCAGGAAACCATCCACCAGCGTGCGCACGACCCGCCCGGATGCGTCATACACGCGGAGCACGGTGCGAGCCGCGGCCGATGAGACCTCGAAACGGATCGTGGTCAGCGGGTTGAACGGGTTCGGCGCATTCTGCGCGAGGCTCAAATGGAACGCGCGAGCCGTCGCCTTCGCCGCCACCGGGCCGTAGCGGGTCTCGAAACCCGCGCGATCAATCGCTCCGATCGTGTAGGCGTATTCCGTCCCCGGGGCGACGTCACGATCCACGTACTCGAATGCCGGCCCGCCGGCGATCGGAGCCGCAGTGAGCCGCCGCTCGATGTCCGGCTGCGACGCGTTCGCCCTGTACACATGGAAGAAGAGATTGTCGGTTCCATCCGGCGACCGCCACGACACCCGGATCTCTCCGGGAGCCGTGCGGGCCTCGAGACTCTGCAACGCAATCGCCGTCGGGAACGGGAGGCCGGTCGTCCTTCCGTTTCCGTAGATCACGCAATTGTCGTTCGGACCGCTGTCGCAAGTCGTTCCTTCGTTGTGTACGAACACGACCAAGCCGCCGCCTTGAGCGCAAGGCGTGAGCAGAAGCGGGTCCGGCGTGTAGTAGGACAGGATGAGGCCGGTGTTGATCGCCACGGCCTGGCGGAGTTCCGTCCACTGCGCTGCGAGCGCTCCTTGAGCATGCCCGAGCGCCGCGGTCATCTCCTCCGAGGAGATCAGCGACGTGATGTGCGCGCCGTACCCGACGGCGCCTTCCGTGCCGGTGTTCGCGATCCGGAAGAGGATGTCTATCGGTAAACACCCGCCAAGACAGTCCTTCCGCTTGTCGGTCACGTCGAAGATGTCAATGATCGAGGTGCCTGTCGGCCGCGCCGCGGGGTCCGTCGTGGACTCGACGACCATGCCGGTCGCGCCCGCCGACTGGATCTGTTTGGGCATGTCCTCGCTGAACTGGATGAAGAGGTTGACCTGCTGCACCGACGTCGTATCCTGTGGGTCTTCGTCCGGGAACGCCGGGATCGCGTCGTTGAAGGTCATCCCCGCCCCGTAGAGCGAGTACCCTTCGAGACCCAGCGTGTCCATCACCGCGAACGTCACCTTCAGTCCTTCCGGATACGACCATCCCACCGCCACGCCCGCGAAGAGGTGCCACGACGGGATGGACGGGCCCAGCGCGACCCTCGCGTCCTCGATGCGCGTGATGATGTGGTTCGCGAGGGCACCCTGAACGAACGACCCGAGGAAGCTGACCTCGTCGTTCAGATTGCCTTCGGTGACTTCCAGGCACTGACCGGGGGAGAAGAAGTGGTGGACCTGGCCGACGAACGGAGGCACGAAGCTCGTCGTGTCGGGAAGGAACGGAACGTAGTCTTCGGCGAGAACGGCCGCGGGTGCGGCGGCCGAAGCGGCAAGGACCAGCGCGATCGCGAATCGCAGCGCATCCATCCGGTGGAACATGGGCTTTGATCCTCCTCGTGTTCCAGGTAGGGACAGACCGGCAAGAGATCTCGCCGGAGGAGTATCAACCGTGGGCGCTCCCCCGCGCAGCGGTGAGTGAGGCGGGACTTCCGACGCGCGTTTCTGCGGGGTCGAGATGCGGGCATCGTATCAGAGAAACGCAGCTCTGTCAAGGAGATAGAATTCGTGCGGGTGATGCGCGCTTGCGTCCAAGAAGAAACCAATGGGCAGTCCGGGGCCGCTTCTCCGGTGCTCTTTCGGCTCAGTCTGCGGCGGTCGAAGCGAATCGGGCATAGACGTTGCCGGCCTCGTCCGGGCGCCCGGCATCGCGAAATGCTTGGGCCGCGGCGTCCAGCATGCCCCGGATCTCGGGGCGGGAAAGATAGGAGGACCGGGCATCCTCGGGCGCGAGGTCCACGATCTCGCGCAGAACGGCAAGTCCCTGCTCCGCACAGCGGACGGCGTCCTTCATCGCTCCGCGAGACAAAAGGGATAGCGTCCCCATCCGGCGGCACTCGCACACGATTTCGCGGAAACCGTGCGCCGCAGCCGTCCGGCAGGCCTCCTCCAGCACGTCGTGCGCCGGCTCGCCCGTGGCGATCAGGGCGCGCGCCAGGAGCGCT
>JAGVPR010000390.1 GCA_020052115.1 Candidatus Eiseniibacteriota bacterium | reverse complement strand
CGAGGCGCGCCGGCGCGGGGTGGATTACCTCCTCCTCGATACGGCCGGCCGGTTGCACGTGGACGCCGAGATGATGGAGGAGGCGCGACGGATCCGCGATGCGACGCGGCCGTCGGAGACGCTCCTCGTCCTCGATGGTCTGACCGGCCAGGACGCGGTGCGGGTCGCGGAGTCGTTCCAGAAGGAACTCGGGATCGACGGCGTCGTCCTCACGAAGATGGACGGTGACGGGCGTGGCGGCGCGGCGCTCTCGATCCGCGCGGTCACGGGCGCTCCGATCCTCTTCGTCGGTACGGGCGAGGGGATCGACGCGCTGGAGCGGTTCCACCCGGACCGCATGGCCTCGCGGATCCTCGGGATGGGCGACGTGCTCTCGCTCGTCGAGAAAGCCGAGCAGGCGCTCGACGAGGACACGGCGCGGAGCCTCGAAGAGAAGCTCCGGCGCCGGGATTTCACGTTCGAAGATTTCCTTGCGCAGATGCGCGAGATTCGGAAGATGGGTCCGGTGGAGGAGCTTCTCCGGTTGATTCCGGGGGTGGGCTCGCAACTCTCGGGACTCACGCTGGACGAACGGGCGATGGGGCGTGTGGAGGCGATGATCCACTCCATGACCCCTGAGGAACGGCGCCGGCCGGCCGTGATTGACGGCTCGCGCAGGCGCCGGATCGCGCGGGGCAGCGGGACGACGGTGCAGGATGTGAACCGTCTCCTTCGCCAGTTCGGAGATGTTCAGCGGATGATGCGGATGATGAAGGGCGGTCGGCGAGGACTTCGCCTGCCGGGACTGTAACGAGGCGCGGCGCGAGAGCGCCGGTTGGATTCAGCGTACGGAGGAGGTGACGCATTGGGCGTTGTGATTCGCTTGAAGAGAGCGGGCGGCAAGAATCGTCCGTTCTTCCAGCTCGTCGTGTGCGATTCGAGAATGCCGCGGGACGGGCGGTTCCTCGAAAACGTGGGGTACTACGATCCCTTGACCGAACCGGCGACCATCCATGTGGACGGCAACAAGGTCGCCAACTGGGTGGCCAAGGGCGCGATTCCATCGGAGACCGTCCGGCATCTCATTCGCAAGGCCGGCGCGGCCGGCCCCGCTCCGTCGGCTCTCCCTGAGGGAAGCATTGGATGAGAGATCTCATCGTGTTCATTGCTCGGGCTCTTGTGGACAACCCCGACGGTGTGGACGTCCGAGAGATCGAGGGTGAGAAGACGACGGTGTATGAGGTGAAGGTTGCCGACGGCGATCTCGGCAAGATCATCGGCAAGCACGGACGCACCATCCGCTCGATCAGGACCCTTCTCAGCGCGGCCGCGACGAAGGCCGGCAAGAGGGCCGTCCTCGAGATCATCGAGTAGCGCGGTGGATGAGGGCCCGGTCCGGTCGGGCGCAGCGAGTTCGTCGGAACCCCGGGGACGCGTGCACATCGGGCGCATCCTGGCGGTCCATGGCCTCCGCGGCGAGGTCGTGGCCGCGCTCGACAGCGGGGACGCGGGGCGGCTGCTCGATCTGGGCGAGGTGGAGGTCGAGAGGGGAGCGGAGCGGGCAATCTATGTTGTTGATGCCTCGCGGCCGTTCCGGGGAGGCGGGCTCGTGAAGTTCCGGGGGGTAGACACCCCCGAAGGGGCGCGGGCCCTGAAGGGCGCGGACCTCTTCGCCGACGCTGCGAGCCTGCCGAAACCCGAGCCGGGGAGCTACTACCACTTCCAGCTCGTCGGACTCGCCGTGCGCACCGAGGCCGGCGAGCCGCTGGGCGAGGTGGCTGGGGTGATCGAGGCCTCGGGAAGCGATCTGCTTTCGGTGCGGCGCGCGGAGCGCGAGCACTTGATCCCGATCGTCACCGAGTTCGTGCGCTCCGTGGATCTCGACGCCGGCGTCATCGTGGTGCGGCTGCCCGAAGGATTGCTGGACCTCTAGGAACGCGCGGGGAGCGGGAGATGCTCGAAGTCACGGTGCTGACCGCATTCCCGCGCCTCTTCGTCGCGACCGTGGACGAAGGGATGATTCGCGTCGCGCGTGAGAAGGCGCGGCTGGCCGTGCACGTCGTGGACCTTCGTGATTACTCGGACGACGCGCACCGCACCGTGGATGATTACCCGTACGGCGGCGGCGCCGGCATGGTGCTCAAGCCGGAACCGGTCTATCGCGCTGTCGAGGCGTTGCGCGCGCAGGGCCGCGCGCCGGAGGAGTTCATCCACCTGACGCCTCAAGGCCGCACGTATACGCAGGCCGACGCCCAGGCGCTCTCGGAGCGCGGCTCGATCGCGTTGCTGTGCGGGCGGTACAAAGGTGTGGACGAGCGCATCGTCGAGGGGCTCGTCACGCGCGAGATCTCGATCGGCGACTACGTGCTCTCAGGCGGAGAGTTCGCCGCGCTCGTGATCATTGATTCGCTCGCCCGTCTCCTGCCGGGCGTGCTCGGTACGTTCGATTCGGCCGAGAGCGACTCGTTCGCTTCCGGCCTCTTGGACGGAGCGTATTACACGAGGCCCGAGGAGTACGCTGGACGGCGCGTTCCCGCGGTGCTGCTCTCGGGCCATCATGAGGAGATCCGGCGCTATCGCCGCCGCGAGGCGCTCGAGCGCACTTGGCGGCGCCGCCCGGACCTTCTGCGGGGCGCCTCGATGGACGACGAGGATCGCGCGTATCTGGCCGAACTGGCGCGAAGAGAGCCCGGCCGGTCCGGCGGCGGCAAGGCCGCCGGCGATTCAGACGAAGGAGGGAGTTGAGCCCGATGGAACTGCTGAAGAAGGTCGAGGCGAAGCACCTGCGCGAGGCTGAGGTCGCCTTCAGGCCCGGCGACACCGTGAAGGTGCACGTGAAGGTCGTCGAGGGTGAGAAGGAGCGCACGCAGCTCTTCCAGGGGACCGTGATCAATCGTCGCGGGAGCGGCCTGGGCGCCACGTTCACGGTGCGCAAGATCTCGGGCGGGATAGGCGTGGAGCGTATCTTCCCGCTGCACTCGCCGTCCGTCTCGAAGATCGAGCTGGTCAAGGAAGGCCAGGTCAGTCGCGCGAAGCTCTTCTATCTCCGCGGCAAGAAGGGCAAGGCCGCCAAGGTCGCCGAGAAGCGTCGCGAGGGGCCGAGTTCCTGATTCGCAGAGCGGGAGATGTCCCCGCGTCCCGGTTATCAGGAGGAGCGGCGGCTCTGGCGGAGCGGCTTCGCGTTCGTCGCGGGCGTGGATGAGGTGGGGCGCGGCCCGCTGGCGGGCCCCGTGGTCGCCGCGGCCGTACTCATCGGGCGGCCGCTTCGCCTGCCGGCGATCAACGATTCGAAGCGGCTCGCGCCGACGGTTCGCGCCGAGTTGCACGAAGGAATCCTCCGGCGCGCCGAAGCGGTCGCCTGGGCGCGCATCGAGCCGGATGAGATAGATCGCATCAACATTCTGCGCGCATCCCACGCTGCGATGCGCGTCGCCCTCGACGGCCTGAGCACGCCGCCGGAGTTCGTGCTCATTGATGGACCGCTCGCCCCTCCCGGGCTCCCCTGGCCGCACCGCGCCATCGTCGGCGGAGACGGACTCTCCGCGGCCGTCGCCGCAGCCTCCATCATCGCGAAGGTGGAGCGCGACCGCATCATGGACGGCTACGACGATCTCTATCCCGGATACGGCTTCGCGCATCATAAGGGCTACCCGACCCCCGAACACATCGCCGCCCTCGAGCGCCTCGGTCCCTGTCCGATCCATCGCCGTTCGTTCCGCCCCCTGGCCCGGCAGACCGTGTTCGCGTTCTGACCGGCCGCATCCTCTTCGCCTCGCGGGGAGAATGCGCATGACGGACCCGCGCGCCCTCCGAGGCCGCCACGCCGAACGGATCGCTGCGAACTTCCTCGCGCTCCGAGGCTACCGCATCCTCGAGTGGAACCGCCGCGAGCGCCACGACGAGATCGACCTGATCGCTGAACAGAAGGAGTGGATCGTGTTCGTGGAGGTGAAGCTCAGGCGGAGCGTCTCTCATGGAGGCCCAGTGCTCGCGGTGGACGCGGCCAAGCGCCGCCGGCTCTTGCGCGCGGGCCGCGCGTACCTCTTGCGAACCGCGCTCCTCGATCGCCCGGCGCGCTTCGACATCGTCGCGCTGCTCTGGCAGGAGGGAGGGACGCGACTCGTCGTGGAGCAGGTGGAGAACGCCTTCGGCTTTTCGCGTTGGGGCTGAAAGAAGAAAGCGCCGCGACGACGGGTTCCGCCCGTGGGGTGATGCCGATGATCTTCGAGCCGTGTCGTCGAAGTGGGCGCCCTCTCACCGGCGTCTGGAAGTCCCCGAGGGGCCTTCACTCAACCGGCGAAGCTTGCGGGCTCCCCTTTACAACCACTGTAGGCCGAAGATCAAGTCGGTCAAAGCACCTCCAGGACAGGACCCGCCGCCGCGGCAAGTACCATTCGCGCCAGGCTAGGTGCGGCGTCGTGTGCTGATCCCAGCGGTCTCTAGGGCCGCAATGGTCGTCGTCTATTGCACCGCTTGTGCCAGGGCCCCCGGGCGGCGGAAAGTCGCTGATAAGAGCCGGCGGAGCAGAGTGTTGAGCCTCCGGGCCGCGCCTGCAGATGGGACCGCGGCGGCGAACCGGCGACCGCCTCCTTTGCAGAATGCGAGAGGCCTGCGGCAAGATCCCGCGCAGGGCGGGGGCGTGTCCCGCCCGCAGGCGCCCCGATGGGGCCGCAGGAGCGTTCGCATGGCGCCGCAATAGCCCTTGACGCATTTTCCATCGCATTGTTAAGTTAAGCGGTTACCGCATCCCGCCTGGATGCTCCGGTGAGCGGGGCATTCATGCAGTCCGTCGAAGCCGCCGGACCGTGGAAGGCACCGCCGCCCGGTGCAGGCGCAATCCCAGGCCGAGGTGGAGTTGCCGGAACGTCCCCTCTTGGTGGAACAACGAGCCGAGGCTCTCGCACAGCGCGTTCTGGCCGGTGACCGGCTGGCGCTGGCGCGCGCCGTCAGCGCCGTCGAAAACAGCGATCCTTCCGCGGCGTTCCTTCTGCGCCGGCTAGCGGCGGCGGGGCGCCGGAGCCATCG
>JAGVPR010000400.1 GCA_020052115.1 Candidatus Eiseniibacteriota bacterium | reverse complement strand
CACCGCGGGCGACGCTTCCACGACAACCAGGCAGTCCACGATCGTTCTCGGATCCCAATCGCGAAGGAGCGCGGCGTCCACGGCGACGATCCCGTCGAAGCCGGCAGCGACCAGCCGGGCGATCCGGCGGCGGATCTCCCCCACGATGACCGGCCCCGAGATCGCGTTCAGCCGCCCGAGCGCCCGAGGATCGGCGAAGACGATCGAGGCCAGCTTCGCGCGGTCCACGCCTCCCCGGGCATCGAGGATCCGGCGGCCGAACGCGCGCACCACCCGCGCATGGACCGTCGTGCCCCGCCCCAGCCGCTCATGCCCGATCCCATCGGCGTCAATGATCACCGCCCCGCGGGCCGCGAGGACCGCGCACACGGACGACTTCCCCGAGCCGACGGCGCCGGAGACGCCGGCGACGAGAAGAGGGCGCCGTGGAGCGTTCAATGCGTTTCCCTCCAGTTCAGTCCTGAGGCCGCGCGGACGCGGAGCGGGACCGAAAGCGGGTAGGCTCCCTCCATCACCTCGATGATGAGAGCGCGCACCGCCTCGACCTCCGCGGCCGGAAGCTCGAGCACGAGCTCGTCATGCACCTGGAGGATGAGCCTCGCCTCGAAGCGCCCCTCGCGGAGTCGCTCGGCGAGACGGATCATCGCGACCTTGATGATGTCGGCCGCAGATCCCTGGATCGGGGTGTTCGCCGCGATCCGCTCGGCGAAGGCACGGCGGCCGCCGCTCGGATTGTCAATGTCGGGCACGTAGCGTCGCCGGCCGAGCAGGCTTGTCACGTATCCGGTCTTCCGGGCCTCTTCGAGTCCCCGCTCGAGGTAGCTCTTCACGCCCGGCATCTTCGCGAAGTAGTCGTCAATGAAAGCCTTCGCCTCGGATAGCGGCAGGCCGAACTCGCGCGCGAGCCGCTGCGGGCCCATGCCGTAGAGCACGCCGAAGTTGACCGTCTTCGCCCGCGCGCGCATCGCGGCGTCCACGGCCTCGAGCGGCTTCTCGAAGAGCCTCGACGCGGTCAGCGCGTGCACGTCCACATCCCGCTCGAACGCCTCGACGAGGCTCGGGTCGCGGCTCACGTGCGCGAGGACGCGCAGCTCGATCTGCGAGTAGTCGGCCGCGAGAAGAAGCCAGCCGGGCCGCCCCGGAACGAACGCTTCGCGCACCCGGTTTCCGAGCGGGGTGCGGATCGGGATGTTCTGCAGATTCGGATCGGAGGAGGAAAGCCGTCCGGTCTCGGCCACCGCTTGGTTCCACGAGGCGTGAATGCGCCCCGTCTCCGGATGGACGAGCTTCGGAAGCGCATCAATGTACGTGGACCGGAGCTTCGAGAGCTCCCGGAAGCGGAGCATCTCGCGCGGCAGCTCGTGCTGCTCGGCGAGTTCCTCGAGCACCTCCGCGTCGGTCGAGAAGCCCACCTTGGTCCGCTTCCGGCCCTTGAGACCGAGCCGCTTGAACAGGACCTCCGCGAGTTGCTGGGGCGAATTGAGGTTGAATTCGCAGCCGGCCAGGTCGTAGAGCCTGCCGGCCACCGTGACCATCTCGCGCCCGACTTCGCCGGAGAGGCTCTTCAGCACTTCGGCGTCTATCGCCACGCCGGTCGTTTCCATGTCGGCGAGAACGTGCAGGAGCGGCATCTCCAGATCATGCATGAGCCGCACCTGGTCGCGGGCCTCCAGCGCGGGCCCGAATCTCTTCATGAGCCGCAGCGTCACCTCCGCATCCTCTCCCGCGTACGCTGCGACGTCGGCGACCGGCACCTCATCCATCGTCCTCTTGGTGCGACCCGTGCCGAGCAGGCTCGATGTCGGGATCTTCCGCACCTCGAGATGATCGAGCGCCATCGCGTCGAGGTTGTGGCGGCGGGACGGGTCCAGGAGATACGAGGCGATCATCGTGTCGAAGCCGAACGGTGCGACCTCGAATCCGGCGCGCCGGAGAACGATCAGGTCGTACTTCGCATTCTGCCCGACGCGGCAAAGCGACGGATCCGAGAGCACCGGGCCCAAGCGCGCGCGCACCTCCTCGATCGGCACGTTCGGTCCTGCGCGATGCCCGACGGGCACGTACCACGCCTCGCCCTCGCGATCCGAGAAAGAAAGCCCAACGAGCCGCGCCCACACCGGGCGCTGGTCCGTGGTCTCGGTGTCCACCGCGAAGACGCCGCTCGCCCTGAGGCCCGCCGCGAGCGCGTCGAGGTCCTCGGCGCGCTCTACCGTCCGATGCCGGGCCGAGGGGGCGGCACTCGGGAAGGAGCGCGATTCGACGAGCGAATGAAACCCCATCTCCAGCAGGAAGCGCATCAGCTCGGCCGTCTCGGGCGGCCGCGCCCGGAGAGTCTCCGCGGCGAACTCCACCGGCGCATCGAATCGGAGCTGCGCCAGCTCGCGGCTCATGCGGGCCGACTCCTGCCCGCTCGCGAGCTTCTGCGCCAGGGCGCCGGGTTCTTCCTTCGGCCCGCGCTCGAGAACCGCGTCGAGATCGCCGTACTTCTCGAGCAGCTTCGCGGCCGTCTTCTCGCCGACCCCGGGAACGCCCGGGATGTTGTCCGAGGCGTCCCCCATGAGGGCGAGCAGATCAACGATCCTCTCCGGTGGCACGCCGAAGCGCTCGACGACCTGCGCGGCATCCACCCAGACCGGGCTCTCGCCCGAGCGTCCGGGCACCAGCACACGCACGTCCTCGCCGACGAGCTGCATGAGGTCCTTGTCAGCCGTGAAGAGCACCGTCTCGAGGCCCCTCGCGGCCGCCTGCCGCGCGAGCGTGGCGAGCAGATCGTCGGCCTCGAAGCCGGGCACGGCGAGAAGCGGCACACCCATCGCCTCGACGAGACGGTGGATGAGCGGAAACTGCTGCTCCAGCTCCTCCGGCATCGCCTGGCGCTGCGCCTTGTACGCGGCGAAGCTCTGGTGGCGGAACGTGGGCTCGGGCGTGTCGAAGACCACCGCCCAGTGCTGGGGCCGTTCGTCGTCGTAGAGCTTGAACATCGCCCGGGCGAAGCCGAACACCGCGCTGGTGACCATGCCGCGGGAGTCGCGGAGCGGGTTTCGCACAAAGGCGAAGTGCGCCCGGTAAGCGAGCGCCGAGCCGTCTATAAGGAAGAGCCTGTCGCGTGAGGCCATGCCGTGCACCCGTCGGCGTCCGGGGCGGATGTCCGCCCCTTCGGCGCCTTCTAGCCGGCGTAGAGCCGGTTCCGCTCGATGAAGGACTGCACCGCCTCGGGGACGAGGTAGCGGACCGAGCGCCCCGTCCCCAGACGATCGCGGATCTCCCGCGCGGAGATCGCCACGCGCGCTCCGGACACCCGCAGCACGCGGCCGAGCAGCATGGGGTCGGCGCCTTCGAGCGGCGATCCCGGCCGCTCGATGACGACGACCGTCGCCAGATCGAGGATCCGAAGCGGCTCGCGCCACAGCGGAAAGTCCAGCAGGCTGTCGCCGCCGATGATCAGGTGGAGCCGGCATGCCGGTCCGTGCTCCACCTTGAGCGCTTTCAGCGTCTCGATCGTGTAGACGACCCGTTCCGCCCGGACCTCGCGTTCATCCAGAACGAAGTCCGCGTGTCCATTGATGGCGAGCGCGACCATTCTCGCGCGCTGCTCGGCGGACGCGGACGGAGGCTTCGATCGGTGCGGCGGTTGCCCCGAGGGAATGAAAAGCACGCGATCCAGCGGAACGGCGAGGCGGGCCTCCTCGGCGGCGATGAGATGCCCCAGGTGCACCGGGTCGAACGTGCCGCCGAAGACCCCGAGCCTCAGGGCCGCGCTCACGAAGACCCCTCGAGCCCGCGAAGCCGTCGCGCCGCCTCCTCCCGCACGTCGGCCGGCGCGTTCGGCGAATCCTCGGTCACAGAGCGGTACGCCTCGCGCGCGGCGTCACGCTTCCCTTCGGCTTCCAGCGCCTCGCCCAGACCGAGCCGCGCGGCCGCGGCCCACGGGCTGTCGGGGAACCGGTCGAGCGTCTTCTGGAAGTAGACGCGCGCCGCATTGAAGTGCTTGAGCTTCAGGTAGAGCTGGCCCGCCTGGATGTTCTTGCGTGCGAGCCAGTCGCGGCAGAACGCAATGCGCTTCTCCGCCTCGGCACACAGCGGATGCTCGGGGTAGAGGCGGACGAACCGCCGGAAACGCGTCAGCGCCTGCTCCGTCGTCTCGGGATCGTACTGCGGAGATCGGATCTGGCGGTAGAAAGCCTCGCCGTCGTAGAACTCCGCCTCCGCCACGAGCGGGCTCTCGGGATGATCGGTGACGAGTTGGTCGAATTCCGTCGTCGCCAGCGCATACTCCCCATTCTCGATGTAGGAGCGGCCCAAGTAATAGATCGCGTCGTCCACGTGCTCGCTGCCGGGGAAATCGCGGAGGAGTTCCTGGAAGATCTGGATCGCCTCGAAGTAATCCTCGCGCTCGAAGCGTTCGAGACCGCGCTCATGGAGCCCGGCGGCCCCGGGGCTGCGCTGCACGGCGTGGCCGCCGCAGCCTGCCGAGAGCAGGGCGAACAAGAGGACGGCGGCCTTCGCCGCCCGCAGGTGGGGCATCCGGCTCCCTCTCGTCAGTTCTGGTTGGTGTAGAAGAGATACACCAAGCCGGCGACGATGGCGGTCACCACCGCCGGTTCGACGAACTTCCCGAGCCCCGCGGGCGTCAACACGGGGGCTGCGCACGGGTAGGCGCTCGCCTCCACCTTCCGCATCTGGCCGCCGGAAATCCGGTCGTCCGTTCGGGCGTCGCCCGAACCGATCCAGAGAATCTCGCGCGTGGCTCCGTCGAGAAGGCGCGCCCGGACGGCGGCGAGAGCATCGCGGTCCACATGCCGGGAGCCGACGAGCATCCGCCGCTGGCCGCCGCTGTAGTGCAGCGCGAGGTCGAGGATCCGGTACTCGAAGATCGGGAGCGCCGAGGATACCGCCGCCGGAACGATCCCCGGAGACTTCGCGGAATCGCCCGGCGCCGCAAACGATGAGCCCGCGGGCAATCCCGCCGCCCCGCCCGCCGTGTCCGCGGCCGCTGT
>JAGVPR010000222.1 GCA_020052115.1 Candidatus Eiseniibacteriota bacterium | reverse complement strand
TCAGTTCCTGATCCTCACGATTGCTGGCTGGGTGAATCGTGGTCAGCAAGACGTCATCGAGTACCTCCGGGAGGAGAACCGGATTCTCCGCGAACATGTTGGCGATCGCCGCCTGCGCTTCACCGATGCCCAGCGTCGGCGGCTGGCGATGAAGGCTAGGCGGCTAAGTCGCAAGACCTTGACGGGAATGGACCCGATCGTGACCCCAGAGACGCTGCTCCGGTGGTACCGGAACCTGATTGCGCAGAAATATGATGGGAGCAAGGCTCGGAAGGCGGGTCGGCCGAAGGCGGCGAAGAACATCGAGCAACTGGTGGTCCGGATGGCCCGGGAGAACCGGACCTGGGGCTACACCCGGATCCGCGGCGCTTTGCGCAACCTCGACCACGAGATCGGCCGCACCACGATCAAACGGATCCTGGCGGCCAACGGAATCGAGCCAGCCGGGGCCAGGGGCAAGGGGATGTCTTGGGAGACGTTTCTGAAGGTGCACTGGGGCGCGCTTGCCGCGTCGGATTTCTTCACCGTTGAAGCGCTCACCCAGACCGGTCTTGTTCGCTTTCTCGTCTTCTTCGTGATCGACTTGAAGAGCCGGAGGGTGAAGATCGCCGGCATCGCCCCCGATCCCGACGCCCGCTGGATGAAGCAGATGGCGCGGAACCTGACTGACGCCGAAGACGGATTTCTCGTCGGGACCCGCTATCTGATCCACGACCGCGACCCACTCTTCACCACGGAGTTTGGTCAAATTCTGCGGTCGGGCGGCGTGAGGACTGTGAAGCTCCCGGCGCAGAGCCCGGATTTGAACGCCTACGCCGAGAGGTTCGTGCGCTCGATCCGAGAGGAGTGCCTCTCGCGGGTCGTCCCGTTGGGGGAGCGCCATCTCCGGTGGGTGATCGGGGAGTATGTGAGGCGCTACCACTTGGAGAGGAACCACCAGGGGCTCGGGAACGAGCTGATCGAGCCGTCGGATGAACGCGGCCAGGGTCAGATCGCGTGTCGGGAACGCATCGGCGGGTTGCTCCGATACTACTATCGGCGGGCCGCATAATGGCGGCTGGGTTCTGGCACACTACGCCATTGTCGTCGATCGCATCCTCCGCCACGTCGCACACGTCGGGGCGCACCCGACGGAGCCATCGCGCCGGTCGGCAGTACCCTCGGCGGCTGCTGATCGCTCCGGTGTGATACGATTGCGACATGAATCCTGGCCCGCCGAACGATACTCATCCGAAGATCGAAGCCATGCTGATCGAGGGCTACCGCAAGATGTCACCAGCCCAGAAACTCGAGCGCGTCAGGGCGCTCACGCGGGCTGTGCAGGAACTTGCGCTCCTGGACGTCCGCCGGCGCCATCCGGGCGCGAGCGCGCACGAGCAGGCTCTCCGGGTCGCTTCGCGCTGGATCGAGCGCGAGCTGATGGTTTGCGCCTTCGGCTGGGATGTTCGCAGAGTAGGGTACTGATGCTCTCCGAGCCCATCCTTGTGGTCGTGAAGCTCGCGCGCGTCCTCGACGCCCTCCAGATCCCCTACCTCGTGGGCGGCTCGCTTGCCAGCTCGGTCTACGGGATTCCCCGCGCCACGCAGGACGCCGACCTCGTCGCCGACATCCGTCTCTCTCACGTTGACGCGATGACGACCGCGCTCGCAGGCGAGTTCTATGTCGATGCCGACATGATCCGGGACGCCATCAAGCGGCGCGCGTCGTTCAACGTGGTTCACCTCGTGACGATGTTCAAGGCCGACATATTCATTTCGCAGGGAGATTCGTGGTCGCGCGAGGAGATGGGGCGAGCGCGGACTGAGAACCTCGACGTGTCGGACGGCAAAGTGGCAGTCCGCTTCGCGAGCCCGGAGGACACGCTGCTTCACAAGATGATCTGGTACAAGCTCGGCAATCAGGTTTCGGATCGTCAATGGAGCGACATCCTCGGGGTCCTCAAAGTTCAGGGCGAGGCGCTGGATAGCGAATACCTCGATCGCTGGGCGCCGTTGCTCGACGTCCTGGATCTGCTTCAGCGCGCAAGGAAGGAACAGCGAGGACCGTGACTGGGAACCTGACCTGCAGCGATTCGCCGCGAGGCAGCGAGTGTCGAACCGGATGCTCGTATCGAGGCTCATGCTCCACCTGAACTAGATCACCGGATCACGAGCTTCGCGGTCCGCTCGGAGCCATCGCCGCGCAGCCGGGCAAAGTACGCCCCTCTTGCTACACGGGCTCCCGCTTCGTCGCGTCCATCCCACGCCACCTCGTTCGGTCCGGAATCTCGCCACGCCCCGGCAAGCACAACGTCCACCCTCCGGCCGGCGGCGTCGTAGATTGCCAGATCGACCGGACCCGACATCGGCAGTGAGAAACGGATCGTCGTCTTCGCCTGGAACTGGAAGGGGTTCGGCTCCGCGGATATCACGATTTGGCTCGCCGGGTCGCCGCCTGCCGGCGGGGCTGCCACGATCTCCGTCGCCTCGGGCGTCAGCAGCAGCGCGCCGGTCTCGCCCGTGGTGGGGTTGGTCGCGTAGATGACCATCTGCCGGCTGTTGTTGATCCAGCCGGCCGTCGTGGTGACCGCGTACCAATGACCGACACCGTTGACGATGAGGCTCTCCACCGCGAAGGTCCCCCCACCCTCGAGGCGCACGTAGGGAGCGATGATGACGAGCATCACCATGTCTCCGCCGTCATTGATGTCGCTCGCCCCGTTGTAGCGACCGCACGAGCTGAAGATCTCCCAGCCGACGCCGTCCGTGTATCGCGAGACCTGCCGGTCGCAGTCGGTGCTGGTGGCAAGGATGGCCGAACCGGCCACCTGGTTCGACTCGTTGATGGACGAGGCCCGCGTGGCAACGTATCTCGATCCGCCTGGGGGAGCCGGGGCGCCCAGGTCCTCGGCGATCATGGTGTCGAGATCGAACCGTTTCGCCGTGAACGACTGGTCCACAATGACCCTGCTCTCGTTGATGTCCACGGGGTCGAAGATGCCGGTCGAGGTGAGATCCACTATGTCGCCGGGGGCGCGGAAGAAAACCGGGTAGCGATACGTTCCGTCGGACGAATAGCCGACGATGTCGCCCCGGTTGTTGACGGCCGTGGCCGAACCGATGGTCTGACCGGGAAGAGCTCCGAGGAGCTGCACCGTGTAGCTCCCCAACCCGTCCGGATACCAAGCGGTTGCTCGCCCGCTGAATTCAGGCGAGTAATAGGGGCCCACCTGGCCCACCACGACGCCCGTGTCACTGATGTCGGTCGCGGAGCTGCTCGCCATCCCCGCCGGAAGCGGCAGCAACTGGTACGGCTGCCCCGAACGCATGACGACGGCCCGGGTGTTCCGAACCTACACCACAAACTCCCTACTTGAACGCCTCGATTCCCGTGATGGAGGCCCCGACGATCAGCGTGTGAATGTCATAGGTGCCTTCGTAGGTGTGTACCGACTCCAGATTCACCATGTGCCGGCCGACCGGGTACTCGGACGTGATCCCGTTGGCGCCGAGAATGTCGCGCGCGAGGCGCGCCGTCTGGAGCGCGATGGCCACGTTGTTGCGCTTGGCGAGCGAGACGCGGTCCGCGCGCGCCCGGCCCTGCTCCTTGAGCCGCCCGAGCTGCAGCGCGAGAAGCTGCGCCTTCGTGATCTCGGTGACCATGTAAGTGAGCTTCTCCTGCACGAGCTGGAAACCCGCGATCGGCTTGCCGAATTGCGTCCGCACGAGCGCGTAATCGCGCGCGGTCTCGAAGCAAGCCATCGCCGCGCCGATCGCGCCCCACGCGATGCCGTATCGCGCCTGATTGAGGCATTGGAGCGCGTTCTTGATCCCCGACGTCTCGGGCAAGATGTTCTCGTGGGGAATGAGGCAATCCTGGAACACGAGTTCCGAGGTGACCGAAGCCCTCAGCGAGAACTTGTTCCGGATCTCGGGCGCGGTATATCCCGGCGTGCCTTTCTCGACGAGGAATCCGCGGATCCCCTCCTCGGTTTTCGCCCACACGACGGCGACATCGGCGATCGTCCCGTTCGTGATCCACATCTTCGAGCCATTCAGCAGCCAGCCGCCCTCGACCCGCCGCGCGCGCGTCTCCATGCCGCCCGGATCCGATCCATGGTCGGCCTCGGTCAAGCCGAAGCAGCCGATCGCCTCGCCGGAGCGCAAACGGGGAAGCCAGGACTTCTTCTGCGCCTCCGATCCAAACGTGAAGATGGGGTACATCACGAGAGAGCTTTGAACGGAGGCGAAGCTCCGCACGCCGGAATCGCCGCGCTCCAGTTCCTGCATGATGAGCCCGCTCGCCGTGTGCGACAGGCCCGCACATCCGTACTCGGTCATGGAAGCGCCGAAGAACCCGAGCTCCCCCATCTCGCGCACCAGTTCGCGAGGAAACGTGCCCTCGCGCGCATGCTCCTCGATGATGGGGATGATCTTGTCGGAAGCCCAGGAACGAACCATGTCCCGGACCTGTCGCTCCTCCTCGGTCAGAAGGCCGTCCATTTCATAGAAATCAATTCCCTTGAACTCGGACACGGGTGACCTCCTGAAACGCAGGCGGGGACGGGACAGTTCAATGAAGCACGGCTACCGCTCGACCACACTCCAGCTCGTCCCGGGCCGCTCCAGCGTGTAGTAGACCTTGATCTCTTCCAGTTCCTCGAAAAGGCGCGGCACGACCTGGAGCTTCATCCCGATCGCGATCTCCTTCTCCGCAATCGTCTCCCCGATCCACGCGAGCAGGCGCCCGCCTTCCTCGAGATCGGCCACGCCGACGACATAGGGCGCGAGCTTCTCGAATCCGGTCGGAGCGGCCGTGATCTTCGTGTACGTCTGAAGACTAGCTCGCCCGGAGAGCGGAACGAACTCGAATTCCCCGCTCATGCACGCGGCGCAATCGGCGCGCGGCGGGAAGCTCGTCGCTCCGCAGCGGCTGCATCGAGACGCCATGAGCCGGCCGTCACGAAGATGCTGGGCGAAATCCCCGACCTTCGTGTACGGCGAGAAGTTCACGGCGCCGAACCATCGGAACATGCTCAGTCCTTCCGCAGCACCTGGACGAAACAGTACTGCCCGATGCCGCCCACGTTGTGCGTGAGGCCGATCTTCGCCTCCGGCACCTGGCGTTCGCCGGCTTCGCCTCGAAGCTGCTTGACGATCTCGCAGGTCATGGACACCCCGGTCGCGCCGATCGGGTGTCCCTTCGCCTTCAATCCACCGTCCACGTTTACCGCGACCTTGCCGCCGATGTAAGGCCGGCGATCCGCGATGAACCGGCCGCCCTCGCCCTTTGCGCAGAAGCCGAGATCCTCGTACGCCATGATCTCGGCGATCGTGAAGCAGTCGTGCACGTCGGCGACTTGAATGTCGTTCGGCCCCACCTCGGCCATCCGATACGCCTGCGCGGCCGCCTCCGTCGCGCTCGGCAGCCCGACGAGGTCCGGCCGTCTGAGGACCGACATGCTCGCCGTGGCGCAACCCATCCCGTCGAGCCAGACCGGCTCCTTCGGCGCATGGCGTGCGCGCGCTTCATCCGCGAGGATCACGCACGCCGCGCCGTCGGCGTTCGCGCAGCAGTCGAACACCTGGAGCGGGCTCGAGACGTCCTCGGAAGCGCCGGCCTTCTCGAGCGTGACCTCCTTGCGAAAGAGCGCGACAGGATTGCGCGCGCCGTAATAGTGATTCTTCACCGCGACCTGCGAAAGCTGCTCGCGCGTCGTCCCGAACTCGTGCATGTGCCGGTTCGCGAACATCGCGTAGTAGGCTGGGAAGGTGGTGCCGAAGATGGATTCCCACTGCACCTCGCCGACGCGCCCCATCAGCGCGAGGATCTCCGGCGTCGAGAGCTCGGTCATCTTCTGGCAACCGATCACCGCGACGACTCGATGGACGCCGGAGCGGATCGCCATCCACGCGGTCCGGATCGCGGCGCTTCCCGAGGCGCAGGCAACCTCGGTGAGCCAGGTCGGCTTGGGATTGAGCCCGAGGTACTCCTGCACCACGCCCGCGAGCGAGCGCTGTTTGTGATACTCAGGCACCGAGCCGATAACGGAGGCGTCAATCTCGTCGCGCGAGAGCCCCGCGTCCTCGACCGCCAGGCGAAACGCCTCGAACGCGAGTTCCTGCACGGTGGCATCGCTTCGCCGGCCGAAGACGCCGTGCCCGATTCCGATGATCCCGACTCTCGCCAACGCTTCGCTCCCTCCGCCTAGATGTACTGCCCGCCGTCTATCTTGATGACCTCGCCCGTGATGTGGCGCGAGCGATCGGAGCAAAGGTAGACGACGAGGTCCGCGACTTCTTCCGGGCTCGCGAAGCGCCCGAGCACGGTCTCGTCCATCGCCTTGTTCAGGAACTCCTGGGGAATCTCCCGGGCCATCTCGGTCATCACAAGACCGGGCGCCACGACGTTGACGTTGACATTGAACTTGCCGAGTTCGCGGGCGAGCGACTTGCTGAGCGCGATCTCCCCGGCCTTCGAGGCCGCATAGTTCGCCTGCGCGAACTTGCCGCGCATGCCGTTGATCGAGGAGATATTCACGATCTTGCCGCTCTTCTGATCCTTGAAGACGAGCGCGGCGGCGCGATTGTAGTTGAAGTAACCCTTGAGATTCACGTTGATCACCTGGTCCCACTGCTGCTCGGTCATCTTCCAGATGACCCCGTCCCATGTGACCCCGGCGTTGCAGACGAGGATATCGAGACGCCCGAAGGTCTCGACCGCGGTTCGGATCATCCGCCCGGCGTCCTGGAAGCTCGCGACGTCCGCCTGCACCGCGAGGCCTCGGCGGCCCAGGGCTTCGACGCGGCGAACGACCTCGTCGGCCTCGACCTTGTGGCGCCGGTAGTTGATCGCGACATCGCACCCCTCGCCTGCGAGCGCGAGAGCGATGGCGCTGCCGATTCCTACGCTTCCTCCGGTAACGACAGCGGATTTGCCTCCGAGGCCCAGATCCATGGATTTCCCTTCGGGGATGGTGAGCGGGCCGGTGAACGATGACGGTTGGGCACGATTATCGAATGCCTGCAAGATGAGTCAAACAGTTTGTTGACCGCGCTCTCTTTTTCTCTTTTTCAATCGAACCCCGCGGATGCATGATGCCTCCACCCGGACCGCTGGACGTCCCGGGACCGCCGACGCCGGGCTCGACCGCCGCGAGTTCCCCGGCCGGAATTCGGATGTCTCGCCGACCGCGCCGAATCCTTGGAGGGCTGGTGCCATGAGAGCGCCGGAATCATCGTTCCCCAGGGCCAGGATTCCCTACGGCACCTGGGGCAGCAGCTACTTCCCCGCGTGGCAGACATCCGCGCTGGCCGAGGTCAACATCGGCCAGTTCGCGGGCGAGGGGTTCGCGCGCATCCTCGGACTTCGGAAGGTGCCGCTGAGGCATCTCGAGTACATGGTCGTCGGCTCGACCATCCCCTGGCACTGGAAATTCTGGGGCGCCCCCTTCCTTTCCCATTGCGCCGGCCGCCGGATACCGGGCTTTCACGTCGAGGAGGCTTGCGCCACGGGCCTTCAGGCTACCGTGCTCGCCGGAGCCCTCGTTCAGGAGGGGGATTCGGAGGTCATCGGAGTGCTCACCTTCGACAGGACGAGCGATTCCCCTGTGGGTGTGTTCCCGGAGCGCCGCGCCTATCAACGGACAGTCCCCATCAGCGACGTGTGGGACAACTTCGGATTCGATCCGGCGACCGGGAAGGCGATGATCGCGACGGCCGGACTCGCCGCGCGCAAGTACAAGTGCGATCGCGCGGAGGTGGATGAGCTCGCGCTCCATCGCCACGAGCAGTATTTCGAGGCGAAGGCGTCGGGCTTTCTCGATCGCGTGCTCGTCAAGCTCGATCTGCTCAATCTCCAGGGACGCCCGCTCGGCTCCATTGATGACGACCTCGGCGTGCGCCGCCTGACGCGCGAGGACCTACGCGCCATGCGCGAACTCGATACGTGCGTGACCGCGGGCACGCAGACGCATGCCTCCGACGGCATGGCCACCCTCCTCGTCACGAACGAAGCAAAAGCGAAGGAGCTGAGCCCGCGGCCCGAGATTGCGATCCGTTTCATCGCGAAGACCGAGGTGCGCACGAGCCCTGCGCTCATGCCCGAAGCCCCCGCGATCGCCGTGCGGCGGCTTCTCGATCGCACGGGCGTCACGATGAACGACATGGCCGTCGTCAAGAACCACAATCCGTTCGCGATCAACGACGTCATCTTCGCGAAGCATCTCGACTACGACTGGAAGCGGATGAACCGCACGGGATGCTCGCTCGTGTGGGGACATCCGCAGGCGCCGACGCTCACGCGCTCGCTCATCGAGGCGCTCGAGGAGGCGGTTTCCTTGGGCGGCGGCTACGTGCTGCTCTTCGGTTGCGCCGCGGGAGACGTGGGGATCTGCGCGCTGTTCGAGGTTTCCTAGCAATCGAATCGTCGGGGGATTCCGCGATGACCAAAGCGATGAGAGAGCCGGGGCTCAGGACCCTGGGGTTCGACGGCGTGCTCGATCTCTTCCGCAAGGGATCTCTTCCCGCATCCGCGGAGGATCTGATCGGCGAGGTGTTCGGCGGCGGCGCCGAGCGCGGCAGCCTCGTCATCTCCGGCGCGAGCGGGATCGTGGGCGCAGGAAAGGCGATGCAGCTCGGCTCGCGCCTGCACACTTACGGCGTACGCGTCGTCGGCCTCGATTTGCCGGGCGCGCCCGACGGGATCGGCCGGCAGTATCCCGGCCTCGTTCGGGCCTTCGGCCGCGACGAGGCCGATCGGATCATGGCGAACACCGTGCGCCTGCACTACGACGGCAAGCGGCTTCCGGCCGAGCTTCGTGGATTCAAGCCTCGCTTCCTTCTCGAGGCGATCCCCGAGATCCTCGAGCTGAAGCGCGCACACTATGAGGTCTTTCGCGCCGCCTTCCCGGGGGCCGAGATCCGCTCGGTGACCTCGGGCTTTCCCAGCTCGGCTCTCGGCGTGCCGATCGCCCACCCCGCATTCCCGCACGAGATCAACAAGGTGTGGGAGGTCGTCGAGGCGAAGCCGTCGGCCGTCACACGGCTCTTCTGGGCGCTGGGTCTCATCCCCGTTCCCGTGGGCGACTACTGGTCCTTCGTGCTCGATGTGCTCTTCTGCGGTGTGACGCACGCGGCGCTCCAGTACCACGGGCGGAGCAACATGCCCTTCTGGAAGGCGGACAAGTTCGTGCGCCGCGCTCTCGGACCGAACCCCTTCCGCGCTCACGATGCGATCGGGGCGAAAGGCGCGGATTTCCTCACCTGGTCCTGCCTGCATCATCTCGCCGAGCATTATGGCGGACTCTTCCGCCCGACGCCGGAGCTGGTCGAGAGAAAGGACAGCGGCCGTGATTGGTATCCGCCCGAGCATTCCCGCCCATTGGTGGATTGGAAGCTCACCGCCGAGGAAGCCGAGGAATTCGACGATCAGATCCTCGGCGCCGTTCTTCAAATGACGAGCCTGATGCTTCACGAGAAGCGAGCCGCTCTTCCTTACATGAACGCCATCGGCGAGCTGTGCGCGCAGTTCCGGAGCGGCATTCTCGCGGTGGCGCGCCGGCTCGGGCCCGAAGCCTGCCGCGCGAAGGTGGCCGCGTATCAAGCGGCCCATCCGGACGCGCGGGGATCGGCCTGGCATCCGGAGGCGTTCGACGGGATGAACGATGCCGGATGGCGGCAGCTCTACGTCAACGCGGAGCACGACGGCCGCGTGGGCGTCATCACGTTCGGACGCGAAAGCTACAACGGAGACGTGGATGCCGAGCTCAATCGCGCGATTGACTGGCTCAGGGCCGAAGGGATCGAGCGAGTGATCGTGACCGGCGACTTTCACCTTTCGACACAGCTCGTCGGGGCGGACACGAGCGAGTTCTACCCGGCGCTCGGAAGGATCGAAGACGGCGTTCGCATCGCCGAGGGTTGGTCGAAGACCGCGCGGCGCCTGCATCGCGAGTTTCGCGTTTCCGTCGGGTTCATCGGCGGCAAGCGCGCCCTCGGCGGCTTCCTCGAGTTGATGATGCACTGTCACTACCTGATCGCGGTGGACGGGACGGAACTCGGCATGCCCGAGGTCACGCTGCCCGTCGTGCCGGGCATGGAGGGATGCCACTGGACCTTCCGCAAGTCGAAGCCGGAGTCATGGCCGGAGATCCTGCGGCTCCTGCTCGGAGGCCGTCCCGTCAAGGCAATGAACGCGGTCGGATGGCTCGCCGATTTCGCGGGACCGCTGGACGAGGCCCTGCGAACGGCTTGGGCGGCGGCTTCGGGCGATTCCGCTTTGCCGCCTCGAAAGCTCGAGGAGCGGGCGCTGTCGGGGATTCCAACAGAGGTCGGCGGCCTGCCGGAGACCGAGAATCCGGCGACGCTGGCGGCCCGAAAGGCGATTCTCGACACGATTCAGGCCTCTTGCGGCGCGCCTCTGGCTGAGGCGCTCGTGGTCCAGGCGAAGCACTCAGCGGCATTCATGACCTCGGCCGCGTGCCGTGAAGGAAGGATCGGAGCCGAAGCCGCGAAGACCCTGGCCGTGTAAGGAAGCGACCGAGCGGCGGCGGGCCGCACCGAGGGCTCGCCTCCGTTCGATTCCTGCTTGCTTCGGCGGGAATCCAGGCTATCGTTCTAAGCACCCGTTACGAGTCGGTCATTCGGCGGGCACGCCGGATCGTTCACCGCCCCTTCCCAGCGGCAGGACATTGATGGAAATCGCCGATTTCGTATTGCACCGCCCGGCGACGCTGGCCGAAGCCTCCCGGCTCGGCCGAAGCCACGGCAAGAACGGGCGCTTCCTCGCGGGCGGAACGGATTTGCTGCCCGACCTCAAGCAACATCGGGACGCCACGCAACACATCGTCTCCCTGGGAGCGGTTCCGGGACTGAGGGGAACCCGTCTCGATGCGGGAACGCTGTGCATCGGCGCCCTCACGGCGCTGAGCGATGTCGCCGAATGCGCGCTCGTGAAGCACGGTTTCCCGGCGCTCGCCGAAGCGATCGAGTTGATGGCCGCGCTCCAGATCCGCAACCGCGGCACGCTCGGCGGCAATTTCTGCGCCGGGGTTCCTTCGGCCGACACCCCGCCCATCTGCATCGCGGGCGGCGCCGAGGTTTCCGTCGCGAGCGACGAAGGCGCGCGAACGATGCCCGCGGAGGCTCTCTTCCTCGGCCCGCGCCGAATCGCGCTTTCACCGGGCGAGATCCTCGTCGAGATCCGCATCCCCGCACAACCGGCCCGTTCGGGCGCGGTCTACGAACGATTCGCTCTTCGCCAAGCGACCGCGCTCGCGGTGGCCTCCGTCGCGGCGCGTGTGGTCCTGGAGGGCCGGGAGATCCGTGAAGCGCGCATCGTGCTGGGCGCCGTCTCTCCGGCGCCGATGCTCGCCCCGAGTTGCGGCCGGTTCCTTCAGGGGCGAAGGCCGTCGGCGG
>JAGVPR010000201.1 GCA_020052115.1 Candidatus Eiseniibacteriota bacterium | reverse complement strand
CGCGCTGCGGCGGTGGCGCACCACCTGCTCGCGGGCGGAGACGGGCCGGCTGCCGTGCCCTACCTCCTCTCCGCCGGGCGCGATGCGAAGCGCGTCTTTGCGAACGAGGAAGCGCGCGCCTTCCTCCAGAAGGCGCTCTCGATCCTCGACTCGCCGCGCGGCGGATCGGTTCCGGGCGATCCCGCGGAGATCCGGTTCGAGACTCTGGGGCTCTTGGGCGATCTCGGCCTTCTCACGAGCCGTCACGAGGAGGCACTCGCATCGTTCGAGCGGATGCGCGACCTCGCGCGCGCGGCCGTCCGACCCGGCATCGAAGGGGCGGCCGAGGTGGGGATCGGCTTGTCGCATTACAACCGGGCGCAATTCGCGCGCGCCCTCGAGTCGTTCAGGGCGGCGGCCGACCGATTCCGCGCCGCCGGCGATCCGCCGGGCATCGCCCGCGCCCTCGACAAGATCGGCAACGTGCACACGAAGCAGGGCCGGTACGACGAGGCGCTGCAGCTCTTCGGAGAGGGGCTCGTCATCCGCCGCGAGATCGGCGACCGGCTCGGCGAGGCGGAGAGCCTCAACAACCTGGGGATCGTCTACCGCAACCTCGGCCGGCTCGAGGAAGCGCTTGAAGCGCAGGAACGCGCCGTCGCCCTGAAGCGCGAGAGCGGCGAGCGACGGGGCACCGCCACCAGCCTCATCAACCTGGGGAATGTTCTGCTCCTCCTTCAGCGCCGGGCAGAGGCGCTGGTGAGATACGAGGAGGCGCTGCAGTACTGCCGCGAGATCGGAGACCGCCGGCTCATGGCCTACCCGCTCTCGTCCATGGGGAACACGTTCTTTCAAGAGGACAACTACGACGCGGCATTGGAGCACTACGGGCGCGCTCTCGCCATCTACGACGAGATTGACGATCGCTGGGGAAGCGGCCGCGCACTGAACAATTGCGGCGTCATCGAGCTGCGCCGAGCCGAGTATGGAGCCGCCCGCGAGCATCTCCTCCGCTCGGCCGCGCTGAAGCGCGATGTGGACGACGCGCGAAGTCTCGCCGACACGCTGATCAACCTCGGAGAGGTGCACCGGCGGCTCGGCAGTCTCGATGAGGCATGGAGCGCGCACGAGGAGGCGTCGCGCATCACGGCGGAGACCGGCGACAAGAGGTTGCTGGCGCGGGTTCGTCTCGGTCTCGGATGCGTCGCCGCGGACCGCGACGAGCGGGGACCCGCGGCGGACCTGCTTCGCGAGGCGCGGCGGGCGGCGGGTGAGATCGACTCCATCGAGACCGAAGTAGCGGCGTGTGCCTTGCTCGCGCGCGTGCTCGAAGCGGATGATCAATCCGAGGCGCGCGCTTGCGCCGAGCGGGCGCTCGAGCGTGCGCGCGATGCGGGGGACACGCACGATCGCGCGCTCGGGGGCTTGTGCCTGGCGCGCATGCGGCTTGCGTCCGGCGAGACCGAGGTTGCCCGATCCGTACTCGAGCAAGCCGCCGCCGCGGCCGCCTCTCACGGCTTTCGGGAGATCCTCTGCGGCTGCTTCCACCTTCAGACCTCGATCCATCTGAGCGAGGGGCGAATCGGGGAAGCCGCCGAGGCGGCGTCGAGCACCGTCCAATGGCTGCAGGAAATCCTGAACCTCGTTCCAAGGGATCGCCGAGTCTCATTCATCTCCAGACCCGAAATTCGACCGATCGTCGAGACAGCGATCCGTGCACATCGAGAATCGGGGCTGGTTGGCGAGGCGGAGCGGATTCTCGCGTGGTTTTCGAAGGCGACGGCCACGGATTCGTAATTGATTTTTCCGCTACAATTTGCTAAGATCCGTTGGTTTCTACCCCGCACGCTTCCCATTCCCGGTGTGTCGCCCGGTTGCCCCTTCGGCGCGGCCGTTCCTCGCGCTCGCCGCGCCGGAGTTCGTTCACAAAGACGCAGACGGAGGAGACCATGCGCACCAGCACCCTTTCGGCAGCGCCCTTGCTGCTGGCCGTCGTTGTCGCTCTGGCGCCCGCGAGCGGCGCCTTCGCTGCGGATTACGTTCCCTTCCTGCCGGACACGACGGCGTTTGCGCCGCCATACAACGGCCAGGCCTTCCACTTCGTCTCAGCCGGCCAATGCCTCGAGGTCAGCCCCGGCAATCTCGATGACGAGATCAGTTTCAACGGCGGCTTCGTACCGGCCGTCGTCATGAGTCACATCTTCGACCGGGTCATTGACGTTTGGTCCGACATGAACAAGGCGCAGCTTCTGGGGACCACGCGCGTGGCGGCTGTGGCGGCGGGGTGGTCCTACCCCGATTCGCTCACGGTGACTTTCGCGCTCGTTGATACGTCGGCGCAGGGATGTTATCTCCATCTGAGCACGGCGACTTTCGCCGACGAGCTGCCCGAGTTCCCCGGCGGCGATCCCCAGGACACCACGGCCGTTCAGCAGGTGAACGCGTTCATGCAGTTCCGCTCCGACCATATCCAGAAGACCATGCAGCGTACGGGGAGCCTCGGCACGAGCGTCGAGACGACGACAGATCCCGAGGCGCGGCCGGTCGGCACATCGATCATTGATATCTTCGACGTCTCCGACAAGCGGTTTGCCACCACGTGCCCGCCGATGAGCCTGGTCCTCCGCATCCGGAACACAGGCACGGACGGCATCGTCGCCTACCAGTTCGACACGAGTTCTCTCCTGCCTCTCGCGGACCTTCCCGGGGCGGTGGAAGAGGCTCGCGCTGAGGTTCGCGGGCAGTGGGAAGAGCTCGCTCAAGCGATCAGGGATAACTTCGACGCGATCCTCGCCTACTATCCGGGGAAGATCCCGTGCGAGGGGCAGGGCATCCTGCGCGTCTCGCTGCACAGCGACGGCGCGAGCTGCACGGCCGGGCAGGAAAACTGCGTGATCTACGGCGACGGTAGCACGCTCGCGCTTCCGCCGGGAGGCGGCGAACTCCCGGTCGCGAATGCCGGCCTGGATCGCACCGTCGAATGCACGAGCCATTCCGGGACTCCGGTGACGCTGGACGGCACCGGCTCCAGCGATCCCGGCGGTCTCCCGCTCACGTACGCCTGGTCGGCGCCGGGCATCGTGTTCGATGACTCCTCGTCCGCCACGCCGACGGGGCCGTTCCCCCTCGGGACGACCACGGCCACGCTGATCGTCTCGAACGGCCTGTTCCGTACGAGCGACACGGTTGACATCACGGTCGAGGACACGACCCCCCCGGAGATCACTGTCAGGCTGAACCGGTACATGCTTTGGCCGCCGAATCACCACATGGTCACCATCAGGGCCACCGTCTGCCTTTCCGACGGCTGCGACGATTCGCCGTCCGCGGTTCTTTCCTCGATCACGAGTGACGAGCCGGACAGCGGCCTTGGCGGAGGAGATCGACCGAACGACATCCAAGACGCGGAATTCGGCACGCTCGACACGAGATTCCGGCTCCGCTCCGAACGACAGGGCAGCGGCGACGGACGGATCTACACGATCGTCTACACAGCGCAAGACGACGCAGGCAACACGGCCACTGCGACCGCTCTGGTTCGCGTGCCGCACGATCGCTGCGGCGGCGCCCGCCCGCTCGCCGGTTACAACGGGCTCGGAACCGAGTTCGAGCCGGGGGTCGCCGGTTATTCGATCGTGATCCCCGCCTCCGAGGATTTCGACCCGAGGACGATTGATGTGGCGACCGTCGAGGTGGGGAACACCTTGGGCATCATTGAGAACACTCTGTATCGCTGGAGCGATCTCGATGGGGACCAGCGGGACGATCTCGAAGTTCAGTTCATGGTGCATCCCACCCGGCAGCTCCAGGCCGAGGTGGAAGAGCTCCTGCCGGTGCCGCTCGGGCTTCACTGGTGCACGACTGACGGAGAGACTTACTGGGTGCCGGATATCTTCGCGCTCGGGCCGCCGATGGAGGTGGCGACGACCGGTGCGTCCGATCCCTCCGAGGCGGGGCTCTATCAGGTGCGCCCAAACCCCACGTCGGGGCGCGCGCAGATCTCCTACGCCGTGACGAATCCGTCGGGAGCGCGCGTCGAGATCGGCGTCTTCAACATCGCCGGTCAGCGCGTGCGCGGTCTCCTTGATTCGTTCCTGCCTGCAGGCCGGTACGAGGCCGTCTGGGACGGGCGAAACGACAATGGCGCGATTGTCCCGGGCGGCGTGTACTTCTACCGAGTGCATCTCGCGGACAGGACGCTCGTCAGGCGGATGATCTTGGCACGCTGATACGCGTAGCTCGTAGCCGTACGGCCCGGCATCTCCTCGATGCCGGGCCATTTTTCTCTCTGCGCTCCCGCGCGGCGGGACTCCTGAGGCGGCGTGGTATCCTCGGAAGCGATCCTTCTTCCGGAGGCTTCTTGATCCGCGAGATCGCGCAGTACGAGATCCTCGACCGGCTCGGCTCCGGCGGCTTCGGCGAGGTCTTCCTCGCCCAGGACCGCACCCTCGGCCGCCGTGTGGCGATCAAGGTGCTGCCGGAGCTGATGCGCGTCTCGGCGCCGGGCGACGACGCGACACTCCCCGCCGTAGTGGACGACCGCCGCGAGCGTTTCTACCGCGAGGCGCGCGCTGCGGCTGCTCTGGACGATCCTCACATCGTGACGATCTACGAAGTGGGCGATTTCTCCGGCGGGTGCTTCATCGCGATGGAGTATCTGCAGGGCAAGACGATGAAGCAGCTTCTGGCTGGAGGGCCGCCGGCGATCGAAGAGGTCTGTGAGATCGGGATTGCGGTCTGCCGTGCGCTGGACGCGGCCCATCGAGGCGGGATCATCCACCGGGACGTGAAGGCCGAGAACATCATGCGGACCGACGACGGCCGTGTGAAGGTGCTCGACTTCGGCCTGGCG
>JAGVPR010000335.1 GCA_020052115.1 Candidatus Eiseniibacteriota bacterium | reverse complement strand
GCTTCTCTCGCGCCGCGCGGCGCTGCTCGGCGAAGGAAGCCTCGATAGCCCGGGTGATTCGGCTCTGCGCGAACTCCTGCGCACAACGTGCTTCGCTGTGGCGCCGATCGCCGCCGGTGAGGACGCCGTCGGGGTCATCATCGCCGACAACGCGCCGACGGGACGGCCGATCGGTCCCGGCAGCGTCGAGCTTCTGGCAAGTCTCACGGAGCAGGCGGGTCACGCGTTGCAGCGGGCGCGCATGCACGCGTCCGCCGAGCGCGGGCGGTCACGGGCCGAGGCGCTCAAGCAAGTGGCCGGAGAGATGCTCACCTCGACACATCTGGAGCGGGTGCTGCAGACGATTGCGCGCGCGGCGGCACAGGTGCTCGACGCGTCACGGGTCGCGCTCTGGCTGCGGAACCCCGAGGGCGATGGGTTGCGTCCCGGCGCGGTGCACGGGGTGCCTGCGAATGCGACCGTAGTGCTTGGGGCCCTCGAGGAGATCTCGCGCGAAGCGGTCCGCGGCCGTTGCACGGTGCGCGCCGAGGATTCCGCGCGCGAGGTGAAGAATTCAGGCGGCGGGGCGATGGCGGCGCCGATGGTTGTGGGCGACGAGGTGCTCGGCGCGATCGCGGTCTCCGGCCGGCCCCCTCGAGTGCCGGCGGTGGCGGGGGACGCGGCCTCCGAGGACCAGATGTTCCTCGAGATGGCCGCGTGCCTGGCATCGCTCGCCGTGCTCGAGTCGAAGCTCACCCACAGGGCGCTCGATGCGGAGAAGGCCGTGCGGGAGATCCGAGCCGAGCTGGCCCGGGCGGAGAAGCTCGCGGCGCTGGGCGAGTTGGTGACGCGCGTGGCCCACGACATCCGCGATCCGCTGCAGTCCATCGGAACGCTCGCCAAGGAGGCCGAAGCGTCCCTCGCGGCGGAGGATGCGAATCGGCCGCGCCTGCTGCAGATGGCGCGGCAGGCCGAGCAGCTCGACCGGATCCTCGATGAGTCGCTCGAACTCGCACGCCCCGAGAAGCCGCGGCTTCGCATGGAGAGCCTGAACGAACTGCTCCGCGAGGCGCTCGCGTCGCTTCGCGATCGCATTCGCGTGAGGCGGCTGAAGGTCGTGGAGCGCCTCGGAGCGGAGCTTCCGTCTTTGTTGCTGGATCACGAGAAGGTCCTTCGCGCCACGCGCAACATCCTCAGAAAC
The DNA here is from genome assembly GCA_020052115.1 of Candidatus Eiseniibacteriota bacterium. GTDB lineage: Bacteria > Eisenbacteria > RBG-16-71-46 > JAGVPR01 > JAGVPR01 > JAGVPR01. The sequence continues at coordinate 1,813 of JAGVPR010000335.1, read as the reverse complement.
GCCGTGGAGAACACCCCCCCGGACGGCAAGGTCCTCGTGGAGACGCGCCTCGACGGCGACTATGTCGAATGCGGCGTTGCCAACGAGGGAACGTTCGCGCCGGGGGATCTCGCCGAGCGGCTCTTCGTCCCGCTGGCGACGCGCGAGGACACGGGCGGGGGACTGGGATTCGCCGTCGCCGCGCAGATCGTCCGGGATCACGGCGGCGAGATCCGCGTGTCGGTGCGAGAGCCGTGGGCCGCCGTCTTCGTCGTGCGCTTCCCGGTGCGGGACAACCTCGATCGGCGTCAAGGGGACCGGCGAGGGAGACGCGAGCGTCGCCGGGCGGCCTAACGAACCCGCGGTTCAGCCGGCGATCGCGTCGTCGTCGCCGTCCGGAAAGTAGCGCAAGAGCGCTCCGAGATGCGCGGCGCGGACGGTCACGTCGCACACCCGCGCCAGCTCCTGGCACTTCGGATTGAACGCCACGGCGAAGCCCGCCTCGCGAGCCACCTCGACGTCGTTGAACGCGTCCCCCACGAATGCGCACCGCTCGATCGGGATCCGCTCGCGTAGAGCGATCTCCCGAAGCGCCCGCGCCTTGCCGTCCACGTCGTAGGGCGTCGGGTCGCATCCGACGAGGACCTGCTTCTCGTCGAAGCGGAGCCGATTCACGAACACGTCATCGAAGGGATGTTCCGGCAGCAGCGTCTCCAGCACGATGTCGAGCGTGCCGGAGATGATCCCGAGCTTGTAGCCCCGGCGGTGCAGCTCGGCCAGCGTCTCGTGCGCGCCGTCCACGAGGCGAAGCTCTGCGATCGCGGCGATTATCTCGGCCCGGTTCGCTCCCGCGCGGAGCCACCCGGCGACGTCAAGGGCGACCCACTCGGCATAGGTGATCTCCCCCTGCCGATACTGCTCGAAGCGGGAGACGTTGACCAGATCGTCGCCCGTGAAGCGGTGGTTCAGTATCTCCCAGACGATCTTCTCCTCCGGGTGGACGACCAGTGTGCCGTCAACATCGAAGCAGATCAGATCGAACGGTCGCATCGTCCGCATCCTCCTCGTCCGGGCGGGATCCGCGCATCGCCGCGGGGACGGCAGTGGCCGCGGTGGCCCGGCGGCCGGCACTTCTCCGGTCCCGGCGCAGCCTCTCTTTCACGCCATGCGGCGACCCCGACGTGCACGGTGTCCACGACTGAAACGACGTAGCGGCGATCCGAGATCTTCTCGCCGCGCTCATCGGTCTCGACCGTCGCCCAGGATCCGCGCGTGATCTTGAACCGGATCGCCGTCCCCGGCGGCATCCGCACGGTCGCCTCGTAGATGCCGTCCTCCATCCGCCGCAGCGGGACGCCGGCCGGATCCCACCGTCCCAGGGCCGGTTGGTCGCCCGTCAGGTACAGCGTGTCGGCCGGGGCAGTGGACGCCGGAGCGGTCACGAGAAACGTGATGGGAAGCGGCGGGATGCCCAGGAGCAACGCGAGGATCCAGTGAAGAGGCATCATGTCCCTCCGGACCGCCGGATCATCCCCCCGCGCATCGCGGCCCGCATCGGCCGGCCGGCGAGGCGCCCTTGCCGGACGCGGCGCCGGTAGGCGTGGTTGACAGCCGGACCTCTCCTCCCTAGAATGAGACGGTTGCACGGAACACATGGTCCCGTCGGGGGGTTGAACCCGGGCCGTTTTGGTGCGACCCTAGCTCAGTTGGTAGAGCACTGCACTGAAAATGCAGGTGTCCCCAGTTCAATTCTGGGGGGTCGCACCATCTGTTTGGGCTGCGCCGTAGCGGGCGGCCCGCCATAGATCGCGCTGGTGTAGCTCAGCAGGTAGAG
>JAGVPR010000177.1 GCA_020052115.1 Candidatus Eiseniibacteriota bacterium | reverse complement strand
GAGGACGCGTCCCGTCCGCGGATCCACGACGTCGCCGAAGGCGTTGACGGCCGCGAGGGCGGCGACGACGAGTCCGTCGGATCCGACGCGTGAAGCCGTTCCGATGCCGGCCTTCGTCGCATGCTGCATGCCGTGGAGCTTCCCGACGGTGCAGCCGGCGCCCGCGCCGACGGATCCTTCCGGGACCGAAGCCTCGGTAGCAGCCGAAGCGGCTGCGTAGCCCTCCGCTGCGCCCGGGCGCACATGGGGGTCCCCGATTCCCAGGTCGAAGAGGATCGCGGCCGCGACGATGGGGACGATGGCGGGGCCCACACGGAGTCCGCGGCCCTGCTCTTCCAGGTAACGCATGACGCCGCCAGCGGCGTCGAGCCCGAAGGCGCTGCCGCCGGAGAGGACGACCGCATCCACGTAAGGCGTGGAGTGAAGAGGGCCGAGGGTCTCGGCGCCCCGCGAGCCGGTCGCGAAGCCGCGGAGCGAAGCGCCCCCCACCGTTCCTGGCGGGCAGATCACCACCGTGCAGCCGGTTGCGGCAGCGAGGTCGCTCCAGTGGCCGACCCTGAATCCCCTGACGTCGGTGAGCGAGCCCGCCATCACGCCACGATGTTCACGAGCCGGCCCTTCACATGGAAGATGTTCCGGGCCCGGCCGTCGGGAAGGTGCCGCTGCACGCGTTCGTCCGAGAGCGCGGCGTGCTCGACCTCCTCTGTCGTGGCGCCGACCCGCATCGGAATCTGCGCCCGCACCTTCCCGCTCACCTGCACGACGAGCGTGTAGGTGTCCGTCTCCATGGCCGCCTCATCCGCTTTCGGCCATGCGGTGCGAAAGACGGTCTCCTCGGCGCGGTGTCCGAGGCGCGCCCAGATCTCCTCGGCGATGTGCGGCGCGATGGGCGCGAGGAGGAGCGTCAGCGTCTCGAGCGCCTCTCGGAGCACGGTCCCCGCCGCATTCCGCGGCGTGATCTCGCGCGCTCCGTCGGCGACGAAGTCGGAGATGGCGTTCACCAGCTCCATGAGAGCCGCCACCGTCGTGTTGAAGTGGAAATGCGCGGCGTCCTGGCGGGCGCGTCGAATCGTGTCGTGCGTCTTCCGGCGCAGCACGCGCTCTTCCGCGCTCTCGACGCGCGGGGCGGTCCCCGGAGGCGGGAGCTTCGCAGCGTATGTCTCGACGAAACGCCACACCCGGTTCAGGAACCGGTGCGCGCCCTCGACGCCGCGGTCTTCCCATTCCGCATCCTTCTCCGAGGGACCGATGAAGAGCGTGTACACGCGCATGGTGTCCGCGCCGAAGCGCCGGATGAGCGTGTCGGGGGGCACGACGTTGCCCTTCGATTTCGACATCTTGACGCCGCCCTTGGTGATCATCCCCTGGGCGAAGAGGCGCTGGAACGGCTCGCGGAACGACACGAGCCCCATGTCGTACAGCGCCTTCGTGATGAAGCGCGCGTAGAGCAGGTGCAGGATCGCGTGCTCCACGCCGCCGACGTACTGGTCCACCGGTAGCCAGTGGTTGACCGTCTCCGTGTCGAAGGCGCGCGTCTCGTCCCGCGGTGTCAGGTAGCGGAGGAAGTACCAGGACGAATCCACGAAGGTGTCCATCGTGTCGGTCTCCCGGCGCGCCGGGCGGCCGCACTTCGGGCAGACCGCCTTCACGAACGACTCGCTTCGGGCCAGCGGCGAGTCCCCCTTCGGGCGGAAATCCACGTCCAGCGGCAGACGGACCGGGAGATCACTCTCCGGCACCGGCACGGCGCCGCAATCGCCGCAGTAGATTATCGGGATGGGCGCGCCCCAGTACCTCTGGCGCGAGATGAGCCAGTCACGGAGCCGGGTGCGCACCATCGGACGCGCCAGATTGCCGGCCGCCAGCTCTTTCAGAACAGCGGCTTTCGCGGCGTCGCCTGAGAGGCCGTCGAAGCGCCCCGAATTCACCATCGGGCCCGCGTCTTCGTACGGCAGCGCCGGGTCGCCGGAGGGGTTCGCGATGACCCGGCGGATCGGCAGTCCCTGCGATTGCGCGAATTCGTGGTCGCGCGCATCGTGGGCCGGGACCGCCATGATGGCGCCGGTTCCGTATTCCATCAGCACGTAGTTGGCGACGAAGAGCGGGATCCACTCTCCGTTCGCCGGGTTTCGCACCTTGATGCCGCTGTCGCGTCCTTCCTTCACGACGTCGGCGGCTCCGCGCTCGGGCCGCGTGCCGCGCAGACGCCGGATGAACTCCACAAGCCCGGCGTCCACGCCCGGGCGGCCGATGATCCAGCTCGCGAGCGGATGCTCCGGCGCGATCACCGCATACGTCGCGCCGAAGAGCGTGTCTATGCGCGTCGTGAAGACGGTGAGGGACTCCGCCCTACCCTCGGTCTCGAACTCGATCTCCGCCCCCTCGCTTCGGCCGATCCAGTTGCGCTGCATGATGCGGACCTTCTCCGGCCATTCGCCGAGCAGGTCCAGATCCGCCAGCAGCGAGTCGGCGTACGAGGTGATCCGGAAGAACCACTGCTCCAGCTCCTTCAAGACGACACGCGTGCCGCAGCGCTCGCAGTCCCCCTCCCCCACCACTTGTTCGTTCGCGAGAACGGTGGCGCACGAGGGGCACCAGTTCACCGGCGCGACGCCCCGGTAGGCGAGGCCGCGCTCGAAGAGCTTCAAGAAGAGCCACTGTGTCCAGCGGTAGTAGCCCGGATGGCAGGACGCCACCTCCCGGCTCCAGTCGAAGCCGATCCCCCACGCGTGAAACTGGCGCTTCATCTTCACGATGTTGCTCGTCGTCCACTCGGCCGGGTGGATCCGGCGCTCGATCGCCGCGTTCTCGGCGGGCAGCCCGAAGGCGTCCCAGCCCATCGGGGAGAGCACGTTCCAGCCGTCCATGATCTTCGTGCGCACGAGCACGTCGCCGATGATGTAGTTGCGCCCGTGCCCGACGTGAAGGTCGCCGGAAGGGTATGGGAACATGTCGAGGCAGTAGTACTTCGGCTTGGGCGAGGAGAGATCCAAGCGGAAGATCCCCAGCTCGTCCCAGCGGCGCTTCCAGCGCTCCTCGATCTCCGCGAACGGGTACGAGCCGGGCGCGCTCCTCTCGGCGCTCCCCTTCTCGGGGGTCATTCCGGTGGACGGCTCACGGCTCAACCTGTCTCCTCCTTCGATCTGCCGGGAACGAACGCGGGCACACCCTCTTCCGGCGCGGCATGCGCGGAGGCGGGTGTGCCCGTGATGGTCGGCGGCCTTCGCGTTCCTGCGCGGCGGACGACGCTACTCGGCGAGCACGCGCTCGAGGCGCTTTTCGATCTCCGACTTCGGCACGGCCCCGACCACCTGATCCACGACCTTTCCGCCTTTGAAGATGAGAAGCGTCGGGATGCTGCGGATACCGTAGGTCGTCGCGGTCCCTTGGTTCTGATCCACGTCGAGCTTGACCACCTTCAGGCGGCCCGTGTACTTCTGCGCCATCTCCTCGATCGCGGGGGCGATCATCTTGCACGGGCCGCACCACACGGCCCAAAAGTCCACGAGGACGGGTGTCGGCGACTTCAATACATCCTGTTCGAAATTCTGGTCGGTGACCTCGATCATGCTGCCGGCCATGGATCTCCTCCTCGGGAAGCGCCGTGGGATTCGGTATGGTGACGACTCTAGCGAAGCGCCGAGGGGTCTGTCAATGGCGCGGGCCCGGATGGGAGGCCGCGAGCCACTCGAGCAGGAGCCGCTCGAGCTGATCCCGCGCGTCCGCGCGGCCGCTCTTCTCGAAGTGCTCGATGACGGTGAGGCGCGCGAGAAGGCGCGACAGGGAGCGCGGTTCGAACCGCCCCGCTTGCCGGGCCGCGGTCACACAGCGCGGCCAGACAGCGTGCGTGGCGCGGAAGACCGAGCCGGCGTCCGACGAGCTTCCGAGCGTCTCGCGAACGAGGAGGAGCATCTGGACGTACTGGACCAGATCGCGCACGAGGTCGAGCGCGTGAAAGCCCGCGCGCTCACACTCGTGAAGCGCGCGCAGCGCCGCGCCGATATCGCCGCCGCCGACCGCCTCGGAGAAGTCGGCCGGCGAGATCCGGTAGCCTCGCTCCGCCGCCGCGGACAGCGAATCCTCGCCGATCTCGTCTCCGCCGCCGTGCGCGACAACCAGCTTCTCGAGTTCGCCTTCGATCTGCGCGAGAGAGGTGCCGGAGACCCGCAGGAGCCGGTCGCGCGCGCCCGCGCTCAAGCGGAGCCCCTTCTCCTTCGCCAATCCATCGAGCCATCTCTTGAGATCGGCGCCGGAAGGGGCATACAGCACGAAGGACTCGGGGGCGGCTCGAAGGAGCTTGTCATGAAACGCCGGGGCCCGGCGTTCGTCCGGCTCCCGGACTCGCGCCATCAGGATGAGGCAGACATCCTCCGGGAGGGATGCCAGTTCCTTCAGGAACGCCTCCTGCCGGCCCCCGTGTACGCGATCCGCATCGTGCACCAGCGCGACGCGCCGCTCCCCCGGGGCATCGAAAAGGCCCGGGGCGCGCGCCGAGCCGAAGAGCGAGCTCAAGTCCTCGTCGGCCGCCCAGCGGTGCTCCGGTG
>JAGVPR010000235.1 GCA_020052115.1 Candidatus Eiseniibacteriota bacterium | reverse complement strand
GGAGGCGGGGGGGCCGTCGCTCTTGGTGGTGACCGTCGTGGCCGCGTGCACCGCTGTTCTCGTTCTGGAGAAAAAGCGGGGCGGCGCTACGGGGATCGCGCTCGCCGCGCTCGTCGCGGGAGTGCTCCTGGCGGCGAGGCTCGCCTGATCGGCCGACGGGCCTGCGAAAAGGAGGACGTGCTTGACGGAAGCCGAGGTCGTGATCCTGAACGATCCCGGGCTCCATGCGCGTCCGGCCGGCATCTTCGTCAAGGAAGCGGTGCGTTTCCGTTCGGAGATCTTCATCGTGAAGAGCGGCCAGCGGGTCAACGGCAAGAGCATCCTGGGCGTGATGATGCTCGCGGCCGAGACGGGTTCGCGACTCAAGATCCAGGCGCACGGGCCGGACGAGGAGGCCGCCGTGGCCGCTCTCGTGGATCTCGTCAATCGGCGCTTCGGAATCGAGTCCTAGGAGGAAATGCTGCAGCCCATCGAACCCAGCGCAGGGAAGCCGCCAGCGGAGACGCGGCGGATCCTCAAGGGGATCCCGGCCTCGCCGGGGATCGCCATTGGGAAGGTGAGCGTGCTTCGCCAGGAATCCGTGCTGGTGGAGGAGCGCGTGCTGCGGCCGGAGGAGGTCGAGGCGGAGAGGCGCCGGTTCTTGCAGGCGATCGCTCGAACCCGCCGGCAGCTCGAAGGGCTCCGCGACACGATGTTGCAGAGCGGTAACGGTGAGGAAGCGCGGCTTCTCGAGACCCACCTTCTCATCCTCGACGACCGCGAGGCGCTGGAGTCGACGATCGAGGCGGTCCGGCTCGAACGGCGAAACGCGGAGTTCTGCTACCGGCGCGTGATGAACCGCGTCTCGGACAAGCTCGAGGAGTCGAACAGCGAGTACTTCCGGGAGCGGACCTCCGATCTCAAGGCGGTCAAGCGCCGCGTGCTGCGAAACCTCCTGAATCCGGCCTCGGAGATGGCGGCCTCGCTGAACGAGCCGCACCTGGTCTTCGCGCCGGACCTGACGCCCGCGGACACGGCGGCGCTCAGCCCCGAGCAGCTCCTGGGGTTTGCGACCGATCACGGGGGGCGGACGGGACATGCCGCCATCCTGGCCCGGTCGCGCGGCATCCCCGCCGTCGTCGGGCTCGCGAACGTGAGCGACGCGGCGGAAGGAGGCGAGCTCGCGGTCGTGGACGGCACGCGCGGGATCGTCGAGATCTCCCCGTCCCCGGATTCGCTCAGAGTCTACACGGAGCGGCGGGCTTCCCAGCAACGGCTCGCCGAGCGCTTCGCCTCGATCCGGAGCGAGGAGGCGGTCACGAAGGACGGCGTGCGGATACTCCTCTCGGCCAACGTCGAAGCTCCCGAGGAGGCGCGCCGCGCCGTGGAGCAGGGGGCCCGAGGCATCGGACTTCTGCGCACCGAGTTCTTCTTCTTGAACCGTACGGATCCGCCGGGAGAGGACGAGCAGGCCGACGCCTACGGCGCGGCGGCGGAAGCCGTGGCGCCGGATCCGGTGATCATCCGTACGATGGACCTCGGCGGGGACAAGCTGGCGGCCTACCTGGGATCTGAGCCCGGGGCGAACCCGTTCTTGGGGCTTCGCGGGATCCGGCTCATGCTGCAGCATCCGGGCCTCCTGCGTTCGCAGCTTCGCGCGATCTACCGCGCGGCGGCCCGCGGCAACGTGAAGATCATGATCCCCATGGTGAGCGGCCTCGAGGAGCTCCGCATCGTGAACCGGATGCGAGAGGACGTGCTGCGCGATCTCCGGAGCGAGGGGCTCGAGCACCGGGGAGAGATCGAGGCGGGCATCATGGTCGAGACCCCGGCGGCGATCTGGATCGCCGATCGGCTGGCGCAGGAGTGCGATTTCTTCAGCATCGGCAGCAACGATCTCATCCAGTACTCGCTCGCCGTGGATCGGGGAAACGAACGGATAGCCTCGCTCTACGACCCGTTCCATCCGGCGGTGCTGCGCGCGATCCGCCACGTCGTCGAGGCGGCGCACGCGGCCGGGATCTGGGCGGGACTGTGCGGCGAGATGGCGTCCGACCCGGTGATCGTCCCGCTCCTGGTGGGCGCGGGGCTCGACGAGCTCTCGGCCGGGCCGTTCTTCATCCCGGCGGTCAAGAGCGTGATCCGAGAGACGAACGCCGGCGAGGCGCGTGCGCTCCTCGATCGCCTGCTGGGGCATTCCACCGGCGGGGAGATCGGGGCCGAGGCGCGCCGCGAGTTCGCGCGGATGTACCCGGACCTCGCCGAGCTGGCGGAGCCCTGAGGGGGCGATGAGCGTTTTCGACGCGGCGCGCGTGCGCGAGGTGGACACGAAGGGGATGCTCGACCACGTGCTCGGGCTCTGGCGGCAGATCCCGGAGCCGGCGTCGGCAAACGAACGCTTCGCGCCGCTGGCCGGGATTGGGGCGGACCACGTGGTCGTCGGCGGTCTCGGCGGATCGGCGATCGGCGGGGACTTGCTGCGCGGGATCCTCGGCGCCGACCGGCCGTCCGCTCCGCTCGTGACGGTGGTTCGCGACTACCATCTCCCTCGCCTGTCCCGCGAAGGGACGCTGGTCCTCATCTGCTCCTACTCGGGGGAGACCGAGGAGACGCTCTCGCTCTACGACGACGCGGCTTCGCAGGGCCTTCGGCGCGCCGTCATCGCGAGCGGAGGAACCCTGGCGGCGCGCGCGCGGGCCGACGGGCT
>JAGVPR010000373.1 GCA_020052115.1 Candidatus Eiseniibacteriota bacterium | reverse complement strand
CCTAGCGATACCTGTCATCGTCCACCTCACTTGAGCAGCGTCATCCGTCGCGACCAGACCCGGTTGGAGATCTCCAGACGGCAGAGATAGACCCCGCTCCCCACCGGCACGCCGGCCGCGTCGCGGCGGCCCGCAAGTTCGCGCGCTCTCTCGCCGAAGCGATAGAATGGAAGCAGAAGGCGAGGTGAGTCTCATGCGAATCGGAAACGGCAAGCTCCACCTTTCGCGCGGCATCCTCGCGCGGTTCTCGTTCGCCGTTGTCCTCGGTGTGGTTCTGGCCGGCCCGGGCTGCGGTCGCTCCAAGGCGGACCGTCTCTCGGAGGCGCGCGCGGCCCTGGCGGCGGCGGACTCTTCCGGCGCATCCCTCTACGCATCGGAACTCTTCGAGGAAGCCGCCCAGATGCTCGCGCGAGCCGAGGAGGAACGGCGTCTCGGCCGTCACGACGATGCGCGGGATCTGGCCGGAGAGTGCAGGCGACTCTCGCGCCGCGCCGCCCGAGAGGCCGAGGACAACCGTGCTCGAGCGCGCGGGGCGGCCATGGTGAGCTTGCGGCGCCTCGAGGACGCCGTGGAGCGCGCCAACGAGGCGGTCTCGAACATGATGCTGGGGGTGACGCCGCCGGAGCTGGCGCAGGCGCGGGCGGATCTCGAGCATCTCGAGCAGTTGCTGGGAAACGTCCGCAAGGCGATCGAGCGCGGGTTCTATCTCGACGCACGCGAGATGGCCGAGTCGGCCGAGAGCGAGGCGGTGAGCATCGAAGAAGGCGCCAAGGTCGCGGCGAATGTCGGCGGCGGGCGCGATCCGTCCTCACTGTAGTCAAGAGGCCGCGCCTCAGGCGGCGTGCTTCTCGGCCCGGTGGTCTCCCCGAGCTTCGTCGAACATGACAGGCAGTCCCTCGCCGGCCGAGCGACGCCTCTGCGAGTCCCGAAGATGCATGTTCTCGATGAGGAAGGCGAGATGGCCCGAGGCCGTGGTCACGAGCGGAAGCAGCGCGGGATCCACCGGCTGAAGGGGGCGCGTCGAACCGAGGACGATGACGCCCCGGGGCCGCTGGTCGTGGAAGATGGGGACCGCGAAATACGAGCGGTAGCCGAACTTCTCCGCGAGCATGCGGGAGCGGCGCGGGTCGGAAGCAGCGTCGGGAATGAACAGCGGCAGGCGAGATGCGAACGCTTCCGCGATCGCCGAGCCTTCGTCGGGCGGCCAGGCTGTCTCGCACAGGGCGTCGCGGCCGCGCCCCAGGGCGGCGCGGGTCACGAGTTCGCCGGAGGAGGAATCAACGACCGCCAGCAGGCCGCAGTCCGCGCGCAGCGGACGCGCCAGAATCTCGAGCGCCCGGCTCCCCAGGGTCTCGATGTCCGGGGATTCGAACGCGGCGCGGGCCAGATCGAGAAGCGTGCTCAGGTCGCGGGACAGGCCGGCTGTCTCCTGCGCGAGCCGGGCGTTCTCCACGGCAGCGCCGAGGACGCGGCCCACGGTCTGAAGTAGGGCCACATCCTCAGGCGAGTAGCGGCAGTGCCGCCTCGCGCCCACCAGGATGCAGCCGATGTTTCTTCCCCGAGACGAGATCGGGACTCCGACCATCGAGATGAGATGTTCCGCTCCCGCGAAGCCCATGGGGCCCATGCGAGGGTCGGAGTTCACGTCATCCACGACCAGTGGTTCCCCAGACTGCACGGTGAGGCCTGCCAAGTACTGCCCGTGCTCGACTTCCTCCGGAATCAAGCCGAGTCCTCGCTCGACCCCCCAGACCGCGGCCAGCTTGAGGCGGCGCGTTTCAGGATCCACGAGGCGAATGAGCCCCAGGTCATTCTCGACGGTCTGGATGGTCCGGGCCAGCGCATCCTGCAGAAACCGCCTGGCATCAATCGGCCAGCTGGCCGCCGACGTGATGGACGCGATCCCCTCGATCCGGCGGACCCGTGCTTCCTGTTCGCGCGCGCGTGCGCGAAGGGCTACCGAGAGGCGGTCGAACGCTTCGAAGATCGGGCCGAGTTCGTCGTTTCGGGTCTGGGCGAGCGGCTCGCCGTAGATCCCCGCTTCGACGCGGAGCATCCGGTGCCGGAGCGCTTCCAGCGGCCTCAACACGCTGTGCGTGAAGCTCCGGCCGAGGAGCAGAACGATCGCCACGAAGGAGAGGCTGCTCAGCAGGTGGAGGAGCGCGCGGTCGGCCGCGGCCTCATCGGTCCTTCGCTGCGCTTCGTCGAATCTGCGGAGCACGTCGTCGCGCTCGCGCTTGAGCACGGTGAGCACGAGATGCCCGGCATCGTGCGCTCGGATCTGAAGTGCGGCGTCGGGTTGAGGGGCGCCGGCACACGCGGTCGCGAGCTGCATGAAGCTCAGGATGGCTGCGCGCGTCGCCGGCGCCGGCGTGATCGGCCCCGACGGGCGGATCAAACCACCCAGCCTCTGGATCGAATCGATGAGCTCGGATGTGTCGTGCGGGCCGGCCGGCCCGGTGAACCGTAGCATCCCCAGGATCTTCGTCGATTCCATCTGAGTGTCGTCGGCGGCGGCGAGGGCCGTCCTCATGGAATCGAGACTTCGCGCCGTGGCCCGTTCTTGCTGCAGCACCGCCTGGTACAGGGCGATGAGGCCCAGGAAGACGAGCGCGGCCGCGGTCAACGAGACCTGGACCTTCTGGCGGATCGTCATGTTCTGTCCGGCCCGCGACCCTAGGCGGCTTCGGCCCCGGAGAGTTCCGCCACGCAGTGCAGGAGTTCCCGAAGCTCGAACGGCTTGTACATGTAACGATCCGCCTTCGCCCATGTGGCTACGAACTCTTCGCGTTGCGCGGAGTCGAGCTTTCGCGCGGTCAGCATGAGGATCTTGATGTCGCGCGGCAGCGCCCCCTGCGCGATCTCCTCTTTGAGGGTGCGTGACACGTTGTAGCCGTTTCGCTCGGGGATCATGACGTCGAGGATCATCACGTGGGGCTGGATGCGGTGCGCCATCTCGATGGCCTGGTTGCCGTCCGAGGCGGTGAATACTTCGTGTCCGATCCGCTCCAGAGCGAAGCGGATCGTCTGGGCGATGTCCTCCTCGTCGTCCACGACGAGGATCTTCCTGGCTTCCACGGATGCTCCTCCTGTGGCGGCCCGTTTCTGCAGGCCCGTACCGGAGTCAAGTGGACGAGGCCGACAGGGCTCACGTCGGCTCTATTTGGTATCGGCGGACAGCGCTCCATCTTGACCGCTTGTGGGCCGGGGGCTTTCGTGCTACAGAAGCGGGACATGACCCTTCGGCTTCTCCAGATCGCGGACGTGCGGTGGTGGAACGCGGGAGCGCAGTATGCGGTTACGCTGTCGGCCGCGCTGGCCCGTGCGGGGCACTCCGTGGTCGTCGCCGGAATTCCCGGATCGCCTCCGCTGGCGCGGTCGGAGGCGCTTGGACTCCGCACGGCGGCGATCGCGGGCCTCGACGGTTCCAGCCCCGTTCTGTTCCCGGGAGCTGTGGCGGCCCT
>JAGVPR010000392.1 GCA_020052115.1 Candidatus Eiseniibacteriota bacterium | reverse complement strand
CCGGGCAGCACTCAAAACTCATCGCGATCCCTCCTCGGATCAGGAGGGTGGGGAAATTTCACTGACCCGAAGTGGGGAGTATTGCGTGACCGGTGACACCGGCCGACGCCGAACTCCGTGACCATCACGTTTCCAAGGTCGAAATCCAGCTTCATACCTCGGCCTCCAGGTAAACCGTGTCGCTCAGGCGGAAGGCGACGAGTCGATCGTCAGGGGCCAAGCTCACCCTCCGGGTAATGACGGCCTGACGGGCTCTGCCTGTGAGCGGGTTGCCGTCGGCCGGCGGGGAGATCGTGAACACGCGGTAGCCGAGTGCCGCGAAGACCAGATTCATGTAGTGCAGGTTCAGGTGCCAGAACAGAAACACGATGAATGCCAGGGCGGCGAGCGTTGCGCTGAGGTCTCGCCAAGTGCCAATCGCTTCCGAGTAGAACGGGAGCAGCATCGCGAACAGGTAGACAAGGATGTGGTCGCGATGGTCGTCGGCCGTGCCGACGGTCAGCACGCGCTTGTCGGCCTGCTTCTTAGCCGTTCCGATGCGGAGCCACAGGAAGCCATTCGGGACGACGACCATCAGCGCGCAGAACCCAATGAACCAGCGATCTGGAATGAGGCTGTTCCCCCGGATCGCCCACAGGATGAAGAGCGGCGAGATGCTACTGAGCACCATCAACAGCCGAGCCGCCTTGAGCCCTTCACCGTGCGTGCTAGCAGGACGGCCGTTCATGAGGCCTCCCTCTCGATAAACCTCGCCGCGTCTTTCAGTCGCAGCTCGCCGGAGACGAGCTTGGGCAGGAGCGCGTCACGCAGGGCGGCGAGCGTGCGGGTCTCATGCTCGGCGGCTTCGATGCAACCGTCGACCGCTGCAAGCCGCCGTTCGAACTCCACCACGAGGCCGCGCGGAGGCACCACGCATGAAATAGCGTGGAAGTCCTTCTTGCCAATTGACCCGAAGACAGTCCCCTCTGCTTCGAAGCGATCGAAAACCTCGGCTTGCGAGCGCATGAACTGGTAGGAGTAGGAACGGCTTCCCGTCTTGTGGCGGGCGGCTGCCACGCCGCGCCCGATCGCGCAATCCTCCGCGGCCATGTTGATGTCGCCGACCGGGGCGCGCACGCTGATGAGAGTGTCGCCCCGCTTCGCGAGCCTGGTCGGAGCTGCGCAGTACACACGACGGGTCGGAAAACGGAAGCCGAAGTCTGTTCGCCCCTGATAGAACGGCAGTCCATTCCCTTCCTCGTTGTACGTATCCCCCGGCGGAGATTGCCCCATCACCAGGTCGAATTCGTCATCGACGCAGCCAGCTCGCCACCCTCTCGGAATCTCCCCCAGCTCCGAGTCCTCGAAGGAATCCGGGAAGAGGTCTGCGAGGGGCTGAGGCAGGCCGGGGTCGCGGCCTTCGGCCTTGGCGCGGACGGGGTCGAAGTCCACGAACCACGACTTGAATAGCGCACGCACCATCGCCTCCAGCGTCTCGTTCATCCGTCGGCTCAGCTCGATCTTGTCGTCCAGCGTGCCGAGGACGTGGGCGATCGCCCGTTGTTCGGGGAGCGGCGGGATAGGTAGAGGAATGACTGAGAGGCCGTCCTTGTTGAATCCGGCTTGCGCGCTCCGACCGCCACTTGCCAAGAGTGGACCCTGGAAGTAATCCGATCTAAGCAAGTGATACGCGAACGGAAGATGAATGCGATCCGTTGGCACGACCTTGGCTAACGCCACGTTGTAGGCGCCCGCGAGCCCAGTACAGATGCGCCCGAGAGATGCGCCGTATCTCGCTATCAACACGTCCGAAGTGCGGCACTTCCTCCACTTGGAGGAGTCTGGGATGTACGTGACATGACTATCGGACTCGAAGTCTCGGATCTGCACCAAGCGGACGTAGCCCGGTCGCGGCCCATCGACAAATTCGGATGCCGGCGGCTGGGTGCCGCCGTCGACATCCATAACGTCGGTAAACCACTCCCACTCCCACCGTTCGGGCAAGTCGTGATTAGCCTTGTCTAGTGCCTCACGTCGATCAACCACCGTACCCAAGCTCCTTCAGGTTGGCGGCAATTGCGGCATCAAGCTTCGCGGCCTGGGCCTGCTGCTCGCGCAGCGTTGCGGTGAGGCGCGTCATCTTCTCCTCGAACCGCTCGACGTCGTCCTCGACGGCTTCGGCGCCGACGTAGCGGCCGGGCGTAAGCACGTGACCGTGCCCCGCGATCTCCTCGCGTCTTACGGTCTTGCAGAAGCCGGGCACGTCGGCGTACTCACGCGCGTCCTTGTCGCCGCGCCAGGCGTGATAGGTGCTGGCGATCTTCGCGATGTCGGCGTCGAGTAGCTGGCGGTGCACGCGGTCGGCCATGGTGCCGAGCTTGCGCGCGTCGATGAAGAGCGTCTCGCCGCGCCGGTCGCGGAAGCGGCCGTTCTTCTTGTTGCGGGCCAGGAACCAGAGGCAGACCGGGATCTGCGTCGAGTAGAAGAGCTGGCCCGGCAGCGCCACCATGCAGTCCACGAGGTCGGCCTCGATGATGGCCTTGCGGATCTCGCCCTCACCCGACTGGTTCGACGACATCGAGCCGTTGGCGAGCACGAAGCCGGCGAGCCCGGTGGGCGCCAGGTGGTGGATAAGGTGCTGCACCCATGCGTAGTTGGCGTTGCCCGCGGGCGGCGTGCCGTAGACCCAGCGCTTGTCGTCCTTCAGCAGCTCTCCACGCCAGTCGCTGTCGTTGAAGGGCGGGTTGGCCAGCACGTAGTCGGCCTTGAGGTCGGGGTGCCGGTCATTGTGGAAGGTGTCGCCGTGCGCGATCTGAGCGTCGATGCCGCGGATGGCGAGGTTCATCTTGGCCAGCCGCCAGGTGGTGTAGTTGGACTCCTGTCCGTAAATGGAGATGTCGCCAAGTTTGCCAGCGTGGGCCTCGATGAACTTCTCGCTCTGCACGAACATGCCGCCCGAGCCGCAGCAGGGGTCGTAGACGCGGCCCTTGTACGGCGCGAGCACCTCGACCAGCACTCGCACCACGTGCGAGGGCGTGTAGAACTGGCCGCCGCTCTTGCCCTCCGCGCTGGCGAAGCGGGCGAGGAAGTACTCGTACACGCGGCCGAGCGTGTCCCTGGCGCGGTCGGCCGCGCCGCCGAACGCGATGTCGCTGACCAGATTGATGATCTGGCCGAGGCGCTGCTTGTCGAGACCGGGGCGGGCGTAGTCCTTGGGCAGCACGCCCTTGAGGGAGGGGTTGTCGCGCTCGATGGCGGCCATCGCGTCGTCGACCAGCGTGCCGATGGTGGGTTGTGGCGCGCTGGCCTTCAGGTGCTGCCAGCGCGCCTCCTTCGGCACCCAGAAGATGCTGGCGGCGCGGTACTCGTCGCGGTCTTCGGGGTCGGCGCCCTGGGTCTTCTGAGCTTCGAGGTCGGCGTGCTTGGCCTCAAAGGCATCGGAGATGTACTTGAGGAAGATCAGGCCGAGGACGACGTGCTTGTACTCGGCCGCGTCCATGTTGTTGCGCAGGGCGTCGGCAGCGGCCCAGAGCTTCTGCTCGAAGCCGAGGTTGGCGGTGGTGTCGTTGTTCTTGGTGGTGGTTTTTGCCATCGAGTTCCTCATCACGACGTTGCCTGGCGCGTGTTAGCGCTTCCTCAGAGACTTCAGTGGAACCCAGCGACCTGCGTCGTCTCTCAGATGCCAGAATGTCCAACCATTGCAGGGTCCCTTCACTGCCGCGCCTGCTGCCGCCGACGGGGAGGGGTACTTGGTGCGCTTGTAGCGGATCGATCCATCACGCAGGAGTGTGCCCCACAGCCAGCGGCCACCGTGCTTTCCCTTGAGGCGAATGCTCTTGTCGGAGATGCCGGCGAGTGCTCGCGGCCCCTTGGCTCTGGCCACCTTGACCCTGCGTCGGCGTTCAGCGATATGGCCCCCAAGAATGGCGGCCCGACGGTCAGCATCCGCCTCCCTCATCATTCGGTTGAGCGCCGATCTCTGACTGGCCGAGCCGGTGAATCCGCCCGTCACCTTGTTGCCCTTGGGACG
This sequence comes from Candidatus Eiseniibacteriota bacterium, assembly GCA_020052115.1. Lineage (GTDB taxonomy): Bacteria > Eisenbacteria > RBG-16-71-46 > JAGVPR01 > JAGVPR01 > JAGVPR01. Next base: position 4,052 of record JAGVPR010000392.1, on the reverse strand, counting down.
GACAACCCGCAGGATCAGAGACTCCAACTCCTTCATGTGCCCGTGGTCAAGCGTGAGATACACGCTGAAACGGTCCCAGAGCCCACGATGTCGGTCCTTCAGGTGACCCTTGATGCGTCCCATCAGGTTGTCGGCGAGGCCAACGTAGTAGAGCTTCCGGCCCCGATAGAGTGCGTACACCCCCGATTTGGTGCGGATGAGGCGCCGGATGATATCGGGGTACTGCTCCAGAACCCGCCAGGAAATGCCCTCAAGGTGCTGATGAAGGAGCTGGTTGTGTCTGGCCATCGATTACCTCTCCTGGAACGAAAGCCGTGTAACGCTGTGATGATCCGCAGCGGCAGGGCGGCGCGGGCTTGGCCCGCGGCGACCGCCGCGTCTCTCGTCGGCCCTTTTCGCGAAGCCCGTGACGCCCGGCGTTGCTAGGTCCATGACGGAGTCAGGCGGCGTCATGGCGAGAACTTCCGTTCGGCATCCGCCAGGCGCGATGTAGGCGACTGCAGGTGTCCGGCGACGGTTGCCGTTGCGGGTACCCCTTGCTCGAAGTAATAGAACTCCCTTGCGGCAGTCGGCACGTTGCTGGGCGAATTCGAACCCACCGATGCCGCATAGGCAATCTGGCCGATCTTCGGGGGAGCGTCCTTGAGAATCCAGTCGCGCTCCTTTCGGAAGAACTCGACTGCTGGATCGCCGCGCAATGAGTCCCACCACGTGTCAAAGTCAGGATGCCGTCCGTACTGCTTCTTGAAGCGGTGGATGGCCGCTCGGGCAAAGACGATCGATGCCTCCAGGAAGGCCTCGAAGTCGACACGTTCCGACGCCGTGCAGGCATCGGCTCTATCAAGGAAGAGCCGGGCTCTGGCGAGGGCGGTTCGCGATTCATGCGTCACGCGGCCTGCCATCACCATTCTCAAGGTCTTGCTCGTCTAACGTCGTGATGACGTGGAGCGGTGGGGCGGCGCGGGCTTGGCCCACGGCGACCGCCGCCGCTCTTCTCGGCTGTTCTCGCCAAGCCCGTGAGGCCCGCCGGCGCCAGATCCATGTAGGATCCTCACTTCCTCTGTGGTGCCGTTTCCAGCCTGGCTACCTGAACCAAAGTGTCCACAACGAACTGGCGAACCGCGTCTTTCCACTGCTCCACAAGATCGGGGTTGATCGGGGCCGCCCAGTGCTTGCCCCGTCCGGTTGATGTTGCGCGATCAGCCTGGTGCACAATTTGATGGCGGCGCTTGATGAGGTCATCAAGTTGCGGGAAGGACGAACGGACTGAAGTAATGTCCATGCCCATGGCTTCCAGCAAGCCCGCTATGTCGTCGATTCCGGCGAAGCTACGGCGGTCCAGATGTTCAGAGATTGACGCAGCGACAACTTCCTTTACAGTGCAGTCGCGAAAGCGCACGAGTTCGCCAAGGAGAAACTTCTCTGGCCGGTTGTTCTTCGACAGGCCTGCAAGTGGCACCTGGTCGAGAGAGTGGGGTGCAGCTCGCGGGAGGTAGACGAGAGCCACGGAGCGCAAGTAGTCCTCGAGAGCGGCGTGCAAGAACACGACAGCAGCGCGTAGGAGGTCCAACTGCTCGACCGACTTGCGACCGCGGCGGCCAGCCGCAGCACCCCGGTACATGGCAGTCAGGAAAGTCACACGCGCGAGATTTCGCTCAACACGTGCCAGGTGAGATACAAGATACGGAGGGAGCTTTGTCGTCTTAGCCACTGATCCTCTCTGATCTAGCGGTCAATTGGCTGTTCAAAGCAACCAGTCACCAGACACCTCCATGCAGCGCATTCGTCTGTCGAATGACGCACGAACCCATCAACCCCGAATCCAGGCGAAGAAGCTCCCAGAATCCGTGCGGTGTGTCTCAGATTCAGAGTGCATGGCCACGTAGTGTAGCACGATAGGCGCCGCGAATCTCCCCGGCGGGTCCGCGCGTCGCCTTGTCTCGTCGGGGAGCAGGTTTCCCGATCGAGCGGCGCGAGAATGCTCCTGCAGAGCCAACCAGAATGTGAGGCGGAAGATCAGACGCTCGACAGCCCTGCCTGGCGGCCATCGGTCACCTGACGGGCAGCAAGGACGGATCGAGGTCTCCACATGTCCTTGGGTCTCGGCATTCCCTTACCTCTCCGATGGACGAAGCCGCGGGCGGGACGGCCGAACTGCGCTCGGGCCAGTTCAATGCGCGGCAGGAACAATATCAGAGTGCAACCGGGCTGACCGCGGTCGTCTGTCTGCAGACCTCTGGCCTGCGGGTGGGGGCAAGGCGCCGAGGTCCGTGCAGCTTTTTTGCCCGTCCAGTCGGCGGGGGAATTCGTGCAGTCGTGCGCCGACCAGCCTGCGCCGGCATGGGCCTGCGCATATTCGGCGTGTGTCTTCGGGCGTCCCGGTGCGTTTGGGTGCGGTCCCTGACTGCCAAGCTGAACACAGAGCAGCGTCGTCGACCGTTCCTGCTCTCGTCCGACGTCTTGATCCTCCGCGTCGGCGCGAACGGCGGGGCAGCACGTGGGACCGTCAGCGGAGACGTGCCCGACCGGATGGGGGACGCTGGACGACGGCTGCCCGACTCCGGGGCCGCCCTCTCTCTTCGTGGCTCCAATCCGAAGAGGGATGTCCAGACGGGGCTTCTGAGCGGGCCCTAGCGGCAATTCTGTGACCGTCGCCCGTCACGCGGCGAGGGCATGGCGCAGCAAGTCGAGGTCTTGGACCCACTGCCGTACCTGGTTCCAACTCGGGGTAGGGTGGGACGCCAAGCCTTCAAACCGGGTCTGGTCCTCCGACGCTCGCGCCGCCCTCGATGCCTCGGCGCCTCAAGAATGAGCCTCCGGCACCAGCAGCAAACTCTCGAAGAACCGCCTCAGCTGGACGTCGGGGGAGAGGCTCAGGTCCCTCCGGAGCCGGCGTTCATACTCCCGATAGGCCCGCAGGGCCCGGCACAGCTCGCCGTTCCGTGCGAGCGCGAGCATGATCTCCTGGACGCCTTCGCCCCAGAGCGGATCGATCGAGAGCGCCCGCTCGAGTGCGCGGCATGCGTCCGCGTGATTCCCTCGCGCGTTGAGACTCCGTGCAAGCCGCAGAGAGGCATCCAGGAACCATCGGTGAAGGCGTTCCCGGTACTCCTGAGCGAACGACTCGAGACGCAGATCCGGCACGGCCTCCCCACCGAACAGATGGAGCGCTTCCCGCAACGAGGCCTCGTCCGTCGCGTTCAGGACATCGCGCGCAGGCGTCGCGCCGAGCACCCGGCGGATGGACGCCTCGAAGACATGACTGTCACAGACTGAACCGGGCGAGAGATGCAGCGCATATGCCTCGTCGGCGTACACGATGTACGACTTCCCCCGCGGCTCGTGATAGGGATCCAAGGCCCGACGCAAGTCCTTGACCGCCGTCTGAAGAGCCGCGAGCCCTCGCTTCGGACTCGCCTCCGGCCACAACGCCTCGAGGATCTCCTCCTCGTGGATCGGCGAGGGATGCTCGATCAAGAGCATCTGGAAGAGGAGACGCGACTTCCTGCGCGCGAAGCTGATCGGCATCGCTTCCGCCGAGACGCTGAACGTACCGAGCATCTTGACGTGGAGTGCCGGCAGCTCCTGCTGCCGGATCGCCGTGAGGTAGCGCTGGGCGCACGCCGCGACGGTTCGGTCACGACTGTCCACGAGGCGGACCGCAACATCCGTGAGACCTCGCACGAGATCCGTCGCGGCGCCCCCGAGAAGCCGCGCCGTCTCCTCCGGCTGTCCTTCTGACGACTCCAGCTCCCTCCGAAACGCGGCCGACCGCTCCATCGCGTTCGTCGTGGCGGCCAGGCGCGCCGCGGTGCCCGGCTCGGTGCCCCAGCGAACGGAGCGTGCCTGGACGAACGCGCTGAGTCTCGGATTGGCGAAAGGGTACGAGCTCCATCCGATCTCGCCGAGAAGTCGGAGGCCGTCTCCCAGATGGCTTCGACACGCGTCCCTGGAGCCGTCCGCGCAGAACGCGGACATCAAGTGCGCGGTGACTCCCCACGCGCGGGAGCGGGTCGCCGCCGCGGTGGCCCGCAACTCGGCAAGGAGGGCCT
>JAGVPR010000319.1 GCA_020052115.1 Candidatus Eiseniibacteriota bacterium | reverse complement strand
CCGCGTCCCGCGCGAGCAGGAGATTCAGCGTCGCGCGGGACGAGCGCGCCATCGCCTCCATCCGCGCGATCTCGCCGTCGAGCGCGCTCAGTTCGACCTGAAGAAGGAGAAGCTCCTGCTGCCCGGCCTCGCCGGTCTCGTAGCGGGCGCGCGCTCCAGCCACGGCGTCGTCCAGCGCGCTGCGGCTCTCACGCATCGCCGCGATCTGGCTCCCGAGCATGAAAACATCAAAGTACGCCGCCTTCACCTCGCTCACGACGCGTCGGACCATGACGCGAGCCATCTCCCTTGACGATTCGACCTCGCGCCGCGCCTCCTTCGTCATGAGTCCGAGCTTTCCGGGGAACGGGATCATCTGGGTCAGCGAGACGGACTTCTCGCCGTCCATGCCCGCGCCGATCGGTTGCCGGTCAAGCATGAACTCGAGCGTCGGATCCTCGAGGGCGCCCGCGGCCGGCGCAGCGGCTTCCGCTGCGCGCCAGAGGGCGCGCGCCTGGGCGATCTCAGGGTTCGAGCGAAGCGCCTCCTCCACGACCGTCTCGAGCGCGAGCGTGTCGGGCGCAGATGTTTGTGCGGAGACGAGCGCGGCGGGCCCCATCGCGAGAACAAGGGCAAGAGTGAGAACGAACCAGCACGTTACTCTCTGGATCATCAGTCCTCCACCGGTACCTGCCGCGAGAAAACGTGCCCGGACGCCCCGGAGGAAGCGCCTACCTTCACCCCCCCGGAGCGATCCGGGCGCACCCACCTGCTACGCAATGTGCGTGCCGCGCGCCGAGAAAGCGGAACAGCGGGCGCGGCAGGACGTTACGGGGCGATGCGCGGGGGCGGCTCTCGAGCTGTTGCTGCATATGCGGCAGGCGCTGTCGGAACTGAAGATGCACCGCGGGAACCGCGCTCTCAGTTCGACCCCCTCGGCACCATGTCCACGCACTCCTGCGGACAGAGTTCGGCGCACAGCCCGCAACCGTAGCACTCGCGGCGGTTGACGACGACCTCGTCGCCGTCCATCACCCGCGCGCCGAAGTAGCAGAACGGAGCGCACACGCCGCATCCGTCGCAGCGTCCCTCGTCGGTGCTCTCGATCCAGGCGCCCTTGTCGCACCGCTCTTCACGGTTCTTGAAATACTCGCAACAGTCGTTGCAGCAGAAGCAGATCCCCTCCGTCACGGTGCGCGTCGTCTCGTCGCGGAAGGGGCGTGTCACGAGGTGTTTCGCTGTCGCCTCCCGGAGGATCTCCTCCGCCTCGGCGCGCGTGATCTCCCGCTGATTCGAACCGCCCGCAGCGGTGGTTTCGCGGAACTGAAGGCAGACATCCATGCGGGAGCGGTCGCAATTCCCCCGCCTCTCGCGGCAACCGCAGTTCTGCACCCAAAACCTCTTCTGCCGCTCCACGAGTTCACGGGCGTCCTGATGCGTGCAGACATAGTGCAGGGTTCGTTCCGGCTCGCTCATGCGGACCTCCCGAGATGATGGCGCGTTCGGGCGGGCGGCGTGCCGGCGGCGCCGCCGGCGCACACGGACATGAGCAGCGTAGCACGCGGGTCTTCGGGAATCACCTTGCGTTAGACGTGCGCGCGCGGTATGGCGGACGGGAGCAGCGGAGGCGGCCTGGCCGCACGCAACGAGGGAAACGTGACCAAATCGATGATGATCGGCGGAGCATTGCTCTTCACGGCTTGTGCCGTACTCCCAACAGCAGCTCTCGGCCAGTGGGAGTGCGCCACGGTTGTCGTGAGCGATCAGCAAGTCGCGCCTGATCCCGGCGGGGATGACTTCATCTGCACGCTGCGACTGTGCCTTGATCCGCCGCCGGAGTACTTCCACCCGGGGAGCTGGTTCACGGCGTACCCACAAAGCAGCGGCGGTATGCGACCTGTGCTCCTGGGAGCCTCCACGCCGGAAGGCTGGAGTGCGGAGTTCAATCCTGGCGGTGTTTTTTGGCTTGGCCCCCACATCGAGGACATCACCTGCGGCTTCGGAATGGTATTCCATGTGTCGTCAGGCATGGACCGTTTTTGCGTGCGGTGGACATTCCACCTGCTCGAGGACTTCTACTGCGGGGATTCGCTCTGCATCGAAGTCGTTCCGGCCCATTCTGAGCCAATCACCTGGGGGCGCGTGAAGACGCTGTTTCGGTGATCTGCGACGGCCCCGCCACCGCGCGGATGGTCCCAGAGGCCCTCTCTCGGGCCCCTTCCCGGCCCCCCGCCACCCCTGTGCTATACTCACTGCTGTCGTTCCGGCCTCGCTCTTGGCCGGACTCGGGCGCGCAATTGAACCATCGAAAGGAAGGAAACGTCTCGATGCCTCCGGCAGAGAAAGCTCCGAAGAACATTCCGCAGCCTGCTCCCCTTCCGAAGCTCTCGGGAAAGAAGGCGCTCGGGCAGATCGTGCTTCTCCTGATCGGTCCGGCGGTTCTGATGCTCGTTCTTTCCCTGATCTGGAAGTAAGGCGCGTCCTCGGCGCGGGCCTTCGCGGCCCGCGCTCCGTCGGCGCACCCCGCCACCACTATCCGGAGGGGTTCACTCGCGATGCGCTCATTCATGTTCACTTCGGAATCGGTCTGTGAAGGACACCCGGACAAGGTTTGCGATTACATCGCCGATTCGATCCTGGACGCCTATCTGGAAAAGGACCCGAGGAGCCGTGTCGCCTGTGAAGTGCTCTGCAAGAAGGACCTGATCGTCCTCGGGGGCGAGATCACATCCTCGGCCGCCGTGGATCGCGTGGCTATCGCGCGCCGCGCCGTCGCGGAGATCGGCTACACCGATCCAGCGGAACCGTTCCACGCCTCCGGCGTGGCCGTGTGCGAGCTGTACACCGGGCAGGCCTACGAGATCGCGGCCGGCGTCAACGCCGACGACTCGCACGCCAAGGAGCAGGGAGCCGGCGACCAGGGCCTCATGTTCGGATACGCCACGGACGAGACGCCCGAGCTGATGCCGCTGCCGATCCACCTCGCGCACCGGCTCGCGCACCGGCTCGCCGAGGACCGCAAGAAGGGAGAGCCCGCCTGGCTCAGGCCCGACGGGAAGACGCAGGTATCCGTGCGATACGAAGACGGCCAGCCGGCCGCCGTGGCCCGCGTGCTCGTCTCCGCCCAGCACGCGAAGGACCACGTCGAGGACGTGCGCAGCTACGTCGAGGAGAAGCTCGTACCGCAAGTTCTCGGCCCGTGGTATTCGCGCGACATCCCGATCCTCGTGAACCCCGCGGGCAGCTTCATCGAGGGCGGCCCTTCAGCCGACTGCGGCGTCACCGGCCGCAAGATCATCGTGGACACCTACGGCGGCATGGCGCGGCACGGCGGCGGGGCGTTCAGCGGCAAGGATCCCTCGAAGGTGGACCGCAGCGCATCCTACTTCTGCCGTTACGTCGCCCGTCAGATCGTGAGCAACGGCTTGGCCAAGCGCGCCGAGGTGCAGGTTTCGTACGCCATCGGCCAGGCGGAACCGTTCTCCACGAGCGTGGACACCTTCGGCACGGGCGACGAAGGCGCCGCGACCGACTTCATGAAGCGCTTCGATTTCAGGCCGGCCGCGATGATCGAGCGGCTTCGCCTTCTCCGGCCGATCTATCGCAGCACGACGAATTACGGACACTTCGGCCGTCCCGGGCTGCCCTGGGAGGACTAGGAGGAGTCGCGGGCTGCCAGGCGTTCCTCGCGTACCGCCGCGAACTCGGCCCCCACCACGAAGGCGATGGCGGAATAATAGGCCCACAGCGCCAGCACGACGAATAGCCCCAGCGATCCGTAGATGGCGCTGATGTCGTCCACCCGCTTGAGATAGGTCGTGAGCCCGAGCTTCGTGACCTCCCACAGCACGGCGCTCACGATGGCGCCCAGGGCGGCGGATCCGACCCGCACGCGTTCGGCCGGGACGTAGCGGAACAGGACGAAGAACAGGAACGCGCTCATCACCAGCGCGCCGGACTGCGGCAGATGGGCCGTGGGGGCCGCCTGGCCGTGGAGATTGAGCCGCTGTGCGCTGTAGTCCTCGATGGCCTCGAGCACCGAAGTCAGGATGATCGAGAGGAGCAGCATGAGCCCCACGACGCAGACCATGACGAGATCGAGCAGCTTGCCGTGGAAGAACGGCCTTCCGCGACGCGTCCTCAGGATGCGGCTCAGGGCGGCGCGCACGGAGCCGAAGATGCGGATCGAAGTCCAGAACAGGCCGAGGAGCCCGATGGCCCCCAGGACCTCCTTGTTGCGAACGAGATCGAAGAGGACCTTGAGGACCTGCTCGCTGATTCCCGGCATGACCAGGTGGATGTAGTCGATGATCTTCTGGTAGACGTCAACGTCCTTCGAGACGAAGACGGCGGCCACCGACGTGAGCAGGAGCAGGGCCGGCACCATGTTGAGCAGGCCGTTGAACGCGAGCCCTGCCGCCAGCAACGCCCCTGCGTCCTCGTCGAAGTGCTTGCGCACGTCGTTGAGGAAGCCGAGAACCCCGCGGGCCCGTTGCAGCCAGTTCCTTGATTCGGTCCCCACCGTGTCTCCCCCAAAGGCGTCTTACGATATCATCCCCTGGACACTCGCGTGTGGGACCAAGGAGGTGACGCCGTGAGCGCAGTCGGAAAGCGCGTTCGTCTCCGGATCGAGGGGCGCGTCCAGGGGGTCTGCTACCGCGCGAACACGCTTCGCGAGGCGACGGCGCTCGGCGTGAACGGCACCGTGCGCAATCTCCCGGACGGCTCCGTCGAGGCGCTTCTGGAGGGTGACGAAGCCGCCGTGGACCGGCTCATCTACTGGTGCCGGCAGGGCCCGCCGGGGGCGGAGGTCTCGCGGGTGATCGTGGATCCCGAAACATACCGTGGGGAGTTCTCCGGCTTCCAGGTGACCGGGTGAGCGACCCCGCCTCCCGCCTGCGGCTCTGGCAGGCGGGCACTCTCCGCTCGCTCCGCCACCGGAATTTCCGGCTCTTCTTCACCGGCCAGCTCGTCTCGCTCTCCGGCACGTGGATGCAGCAGGTCGCGCAGTCCTGGCTCGTCTACAGCCTGACGCACTCGCCGCTCCTTCTCGGCCTGGCGGCTTTCGCCACGCGCGGTCCGATCCTGGTCTTCGGACTACTCGGCGGCGTCGCCGCCGATCGGCTGCCCCGACGCCGCATCGTCATCATCACCCAGACTCTCGCCATGCTCCAGGCGTTCGCCCTGGCCGCGCTCGTCCTCAGCGGACACGTGCAGGTGTGGCACGTCTTCGTCCTGGCCGCCGTCCTCGGCGTGATCAATGCGTTCGACATGCCGGCGCGACAAGCATTCCTGTTCGAGCTGGTGGGCCCCGAAGACGTGCCGAACGCCATCGCGCTCAACTCCTCGGCCGTGAACGCGGCACGCATCGTCGGGCCTTCGATCGCGGGGATCCTCGTCGCCGCCTGGGGCGAAGGGGCCTGCTTCCTTCTGAACGGCGTCTCGTTTCTGGCCGTGCTCGCCGGGCTTCTCGCCATGCGAGGCACATGGACAGCCGAACGCGTGCGCGCCCGCTCGGCTCTCCGCGAGGTGCTCGCGGGGTTTCACTATGCTTGGAACAACGAGCGCGTCCGCGCGCTCCTCATCCTCCTCGCCGCGTCGAGCCTCCTTGGGATGCCGTACATGACCCTCATGCCGATCTTCGCGGGGGAGATCCTCGACGGCGGTTCGAAGGCGCTCGGGTTCATCATGGGCGCTGCGGGCGCCGGCGCGCTCGCGGCCGCTCTCTCTCTGGCGGGCAGAACCGGGACGCGCGGCCTCGGCCGCCGCGTGGCGGCGAGCAGCGCGATCTTCGGCGCCGCCCTCATCGTCTTCGCCTCCTCGCGCACGTTCTGGCTCTCCGTGCCGACAGCCTGTCTCCTCGGCTTCGGGATGATCGGCCAGATGGCGGCGACGAACACGCTGTTGCAGACGATCGTCCCCGACGGCCTCCGCGGGCGCATCATGGCCCTCTACGCCATGTCCATCGCGGGGCTTGCGCCGGTCGGAGGGTTGATCATGGGGGCTGCGGCCGATCGGATCGGAGCGCCTCGCGCGCTCGCGACGGGAGGGGTGATCGTTCTCGCGGTGTCGGCGTGGTTCTCGATTGCCCGCAGAAGAAGCGCCCGCGCCGAGTCTCCGAAGAGCTAGTACTGCCCCTGCTTCTCTTCGGCGGCGCGGTCCAACATGTGGTTCAGCCAGATGTGGAAGCTGTCGGCATCCATGTTGATCCCGTACACCGGGCCGCCATCCCTCGGACATTCTGTGACCCAGTTCAGGCGGCTCGGGACAACCCCGCTCCGGCCCTCGAGCAGCCGCCAGCTCCCGTCGGCGCCGAGCTTCAGGAAGATGACCTGCTCCTCGCCCGCTCGCAGCTTCGGGATGTCCTGGCGCACGATCGGCACGCGCCAGCTCGTCGCGATCGGATCCGGAACGAGCAAGGTGAGCGCGGTGTCGGTCTCCGCCTTGAACCAACGGTCTATGCTCAGCCCGACGCATGTGAACACGGTGTCCCGACGGCTCTCGCACGCCGGGTGCGCCGCGCTCACGCGGGCCATGACGACCGCGTCCGCCGCGAGCGCGAGCGCGGCCAGATCGCGGCGCCCGTAAAACGCGCGCGCCGCCATCGAGAAGGCGGGCACCGTTTCGCCCGCGAGCCGTCCGTTCTCTTCGGGAATGATCAGCTCGGCATTCGCGAGCATCCACCCGCCGGGGGCGAGCGGCTCCAGAAGAAGTGGAAACACCGCCGACCGTCCCGGCGCGAACCTCGCGAGCAGTTGCGCCGTCCCGGCGCGATCAGGCGTCTCGATCCTCGCGGAATCGCCTGCTGCGCGGAGGCTGTCGGGAGCGGGGATGAACTCGATGGGCAGGCCGAAGGTCACCTCACGGTCCGAGGTCCTGCCTCGAAGGACACGGCTCACATTGACGCGGACGTGGACGAAACGCAGCAAGGAGCCCTTCGGTGCGCCGGCGAACTTCGCGAACTCGCCGGCGGGGAAATAGGGAAAGACGTTCTCCACTGTGTCCACGATCGCACCGTAGACGATCAGGTTTCCGCTGGGGAGCATCGAAGCGAGGGCCTCGCGCGCCGGGAGTCCCGCCTCCTGGGCCCGCGAGGGCGCCGATACGGCGAGAAGCAGCAGTGTTGGAAGAGCGAGTATCGTTCGACGTTTCATGGTTCCCCTCATCGGCACCGGATTCCGCAGCCCATCACGAATCGTAGCCGATTTCCCGGGGAGGGCATAGGCCGCGACTCCGGAGTGACTCCGGAGTGCCCTGCGGCGACGCCGGCGCGCGGCTCGCCCGTTCCGGCTTCCGACAACCTCGGACCCAGGATCGCGGCTCCGCGACCCCCATCGTGTACCCTGTGAGCGGTCGCGAGTTACGGTCGAGATGGTCCCACAGGTGGTGACTTGATACCCGGCCAAGCAACCGCGGCCGGCGTGAAAAGGCTGGCCTCCGGTGCGCATCCTCGTGCGATCATGAGGCTTGAATACAGATGTGGCCGCGGTACGACGCTTGCGTAAACGAAACCCGCTACTCTATAATGGCGGCCGTTGGGATGGGTGGCCGCCATGGGGACAGACACGCCGGAAACCGCGAGGTTAGATCTCTGCGACCTCGATTGAACTCAGCAATGCGGCACGCGCTCTGGCTATTGCTTGCGGCGCTCCTCGCAATTGCATCTCTGTTCGGTCCATCCGGTTGCGCTGAGCCCACCACAGGGCCGACACGCGGTCGGCTCCGCGTGGCCGCGTCCGGCGCTGCTCTTCCTCTGGTTCGAGCGGAAGCCGATTCGTTCATGCGCCTCTACACGAAGGCGCGGATCGAGGTCTTTGGAGCCGGCACGGTGGCGGCGCTCGAGAGCTTGGTGAACCGCCACGCGGACGTGGCCGCCATCTGGCGCCAACCGACGGCGGAGGAGCGCGAGATCGCCAGGAGCACAGGGGATTCGCTCTCGGTGTTCCCGTACGCCGTTGACGGCCTCGGGATCATCGTACCGGCCGGCAACACGGTGCCCTCGCTCTCTCCGGCGGAGGTACGGGCGCTCTTTACGGGCAAGTTGATCCGCTGGTCGGAGGTTGGGGGGCCGGATCTGCCCGTGACGGTGTACGCTCCTGCCCCGGAGAGCGGCCTGGTCGAGGCGGTCGTCCTCCAGATCCTGGAGGGAGAGGCGCCGGCCTGGGTCGCAACCCCTGGACACGAAATGGGGATCTCGGGTGTCTTAAGTACGGACGCCGGTGGAGTAACGGTCGGCGGCTTGGACCTTGCGAATGACCCGCTGCGGGCCGTTCCGATCCGGCTAGAGTCCGGCGAGGCGGTGGTGCTCCATCCGGCGGAGCTCTTGAAGAGGCGTTACCCTTGGCGCACGAAGCACGTGTTCGTGGTCCAGGGCGAGGCGCGCGATCTGGCCTCGGGCTTCATCTCATACGTGACGAGCGCCCAGGGCCAGAAGGTGGCCGTGGGGCTGGGGTACGGGCCGGCGACGGCGCCGAGCCGTTTGGTCACCCTGGGCGGCAAGAGCGGCCGATGAGGCCGCGAGATTCAAGGAAGGAGAAGGCATGCGCCTGACGGGGTTCGTGCTCTTGGCCGTGGCGATCCTGTTGGCGACGGCACCCGGATCGTCCAGAGCCATTCCGTACGAGCAGAATCCGATGCGCCTCGGACAGAAGGCCCTGGAGCAGGACAGTCTGGACGTGGCCATAAGGCACTTCCGCAAAGCGGTCCAGGGTTCGCCGGATTCGTTCCGGCCGCGGTATTGGCTGGGGGAAGCGCTCCGCTTGAACGGCAATCTCACCGAGGCGAAGAAGACGTTCGAGGATGCGATCAAGCTCGATCCGTCCGCCTCCGACGGATACGCCGGCCTCGGGAACACGGCGCTCGCCAGCGGCGACACCGTCATGGCGCTCCAGTCGTTCCAGAAAGCGATCCAGATCAGCAAGGACTACTGGGAGGCCCGCTACGGGCTCGGTCGCATCGCGCTGGCCCGCGGTGACACGACGGGCGCCCGCCAGCACTTCAGCTACGGCGAGAACAAGAACGACGAGGGGGAGATCCTCTACTCGACAGGCATGGGCCTTCTGAAGCTCGCCGAAGGCAGGACCGATGAGGCCGAGATCTTCCTGACGAAGGCGAAGGCCAAGCGCCCGAACAGCCCCGAAATCCGGCGCGCGCTTGCCGACCTTTACGTTGCGAAGAACGTCCCCGGCTTGGCGATCGCCGAGTACGAGAAGTCCATCGAGCTCCAGCCGCTCAACGCGCAGCTTCATTACGAATTGGGCCGCCTCTACGTTCGGACGAAGCTCTACAACGACGGCCTCACGCAGTTCCACAGGGTTTCCGAGCTCGACAGCACGTACGCCGACGCCTACCTCCAGATGGGCCGGCTCTACAACGCCGCAAAGAAGTGGACCGAGGCGGCGTGGGCGTATGGGCGCTATGTGACGTATAGCCCGACGTCCGAGGGCTTCCTGCTCCTCTCCCAGGCCCATCGCGAGGCCGGCAGCCTCCGGGCCTCGTGCCAGGCGATCGCGGAAGCCGCCCGGCTCGATTCGGCAAAGCCGGAGATCGTCCGGGACCTCGCCCGCTGCCAGTACGACGTCCGCGACACGGCGCAGGCGACCGCGTCTTACGAGAGGCTCCTCGCCGAATCACCGCAGGTGCTCGAAGGCGGCGACTACCGCAACCTCGGAAAGACCTACCTGGAGCGCAAGCAAAACGACAGCGCGCGGCCGATGTTCCAGCAGGCCGCGGTCATGGATTCGACCCTGAGGGATGTGCACTTCTACCTCGGATACATGGATCTGGTGGCGAAGAGCTTCGCAACGGCGGTGGAGCACTTCGATCGCGAGGTGGTCCTCAATCCCAATTCGGTGAACTCGTTCATGTATCGGGGCATGGCTCAGCTCCAGATGAAGGACACCGACGGCGCTCTCGCCTCCATGCGCCAGGCGGTCGTGGTGGACTCCACCTACTTCCAGGGATGGATCTGGCTCGGCCAGACCCTCGCTTCGGCCAAGCAGTTCCGGGAGTCCGAAGAGGCCTATCGGCGGGCGGAGCTTCTCAAGCCGGGGAATGCCGAGGCCTTACGGGGCATCGGGTTCGTCTACTTGAGCCAGAAGCGGTACGAAGACTCCCTGGTCCCGCTGCGCCGGGCCGTGGACGCGGAGCCCAAGAACATCCAGGGCCTGGTGTGGTACGCTCAGGCGCTTCTGCTGCTGAACAGGATCGACGAGGCGGAGCCGGTCTTCAAACGCGTGCTCTCGTTCGATTCCGGGAACAAGGATGCCCAGAAAGGGCTCGACTTCATCAAGGCCAAGCGCGAGCGCGGGGCCGCCGGGGGGGAGTAGCCGACATGGCAGTGCGAGTGGAGAAGGTCGGGGACGTCGCCATCGTGACCCCGGAGGGGCAGTTCTGGGGTGGCAAGGAGACGGACGAGCTGGAGAACATCTTCAAGGAACTGGCGACACAGGGCAATTCCAAGGCGGTGCTGAACCTCGCGAAGGTGGACTATCTGAACAGCACAGCCCTCGGCGTCCTGGTGTCGGCGCACTCGAACTACTCGAAGAGGGGAGGGTCCATCAAGCTGACGAACCTCGACAAGAGGGTCAAGAGCGTCTTTCTGGTCACGAAGCTGACGTTGGTGTTCGACGTCTGCGATAGCAACGCAGAGGCACTCAAGGCGTTCGAGATGGCCGGCCCGGCGGGTCCCGGCGCGACCGCGTAACGCAGGAGGAAGGCGGCCCATGAAGCAAGGTCTCTTCACAGTCATCGTACTCGTGGTGGCATTCGCCATTTCATACGTCATCTACAGATTCATGCTCCCCGAGTACATCCGTCTGGGCGGACCGCTCGTCGTCGGCCTTATGGTTCTTTCGATTCTCGCGCTGACGTTCATCGTCGAGCGCATCTTCACCCTGCGCAAGGCCCGTGGCCGCGCTCCGATGCCGATGTTCACGAAGCAGCTCCAGCGGCACCTTCTCAAGAACGAGATTGACCAAGCCATCCAGCTCTGCCACAGCCAGCGCGGATCGCTCGCGAACGTCGTGCGTGCCGGGCTGGAGCGTTACGGCCAGATCATGAACACGAACATGACGAAGGACGAGAAGGTCGCCGAGACGCGCCGCGCCATCGAAGAGGCGAACATGCTCGAGGTGCCGCTCCTGGAGCGCAACCTCGTCGCCCTCTCGACGATCGCTTCGATCTCCACGATGGTCGGCCTCCTCGGGACGGTCATCGGGATGATCCGCTCGTTCCGCGCCATGGCTCATGCGGGCGCGCCCGACGCGATCCAGCTCGCCATCGGGATCTCCGAGGCGCTCATCAACACGGCGGGCGGCCTCTTCGTGGCCATCACCGCGATCGTCGCATACAACATCTTCACGACGAAGGTGGACAACTTCAACTACATGCTCGACGAGGCGGCGTACGAGATGCTGCAGTCACTGCATCTGGGAGAAGAGCGTGGGAAAGCCAAAAGTTAAGCGAATCGGCGTCAAGATCGACATGACACCGATGGTGGACGTGGCGTTTCTTCTACTCATCTTCTTCATGTCGACCACGTCGTTCAAGCCGCCGGAGGAAGTGACGGTCCAGCTCCCGAGTTCGCACTCCGAGTACAAGGTGCCGGACGCGGGGGTGCTGATCCTCACCGTCTCCAAGGACGGCGACCTGTTCCTTCAGCGCGGCACGGCCGAGGCGGCCGCCCAGGTGCAGATGACCGAGCTGAGCGAGCAGATCACGACGGCGCGCACGCGGAACCCGTCCCTTCGCATGATCGTGAAGGCCGACGAGAACGCCAACTACGGGGCGATGGAGGATGTGATGAACGTCCTCCAAGAGACGTACACGAACCGCTTCATCTTGATGACCGAACTGGAGACCGAGGTCCCGGGCGGCACGCCGGGGGCGGCCTCCGGTGAGCACTAGAGTGGGGGAGGTGACGATAGATGGGCGCTGTTGACACGCCCGCTGGAGGCGGTGGCGGACGAAAGAAAAAAGGCCTGAAGAGGCCGAAGCACCGCATCGCCATCCGAATCGACATGACGCCGATGGTGGACGTCGCGTTCCTCCTCCTGATCTTCTTCATGGTTACGACGGTGTTTCGTCAGCCCCAGGCGATGGAGGTGAACCTTCCGCCGCCGGACACGACGGTCCAGGTGCCGCAGTCGCGCGTGCTCCTGATCCGCGTGAGCTCCGCGGGGGACATCTTCTGGAGCATGGCCATGGACACCGGCGCACCGGAGAAAATTCCATTGAGGGAGGTCGGCAAGCTGCTGCGTCAACACCTCGCGGCGGAGCCGGAGCTGATCACCATCATCAAGGTCCATCGTGAGGCGAAGTACCACTACATGGTGGACCTCATGGATGAACTCTCGCTGTCGAACGTCGAGCGCTTCAGCTTGGCGCCGATGAACCCGCGGGACATTCAAGCCGTTGAGGGCCTGGCCCAGGGAGCGTCACTATGAGCGCGGGCGTGATCGGCTTTCTCTTCGGCAAGACCGCCATTCCTTACGGCTTCGGCGAGCTGAAGTCCCTCGGCCAGCGCCACCTGATGCGCGCGCTGCTGATCGCAGCCGGGATCCACATTGCGCTCATCGGGACCGGGTGGGGCGTCGCGTCGCTCAAGAAGAGGCCCGAGGCGATTCCTCGGACCGTTCGCTTCAAGACCATCGCGGACCTCGGCGCGCCGCCCCCGCTGACCAAGGCTCAGGATGCGCCGCAGATCCAGATCCCGGAGCCGGCCGGCCCGCAGCCGTCGGTGGGTGTGCCGGAGCCGGTTCCTGACGAGCAGGTTTCGGAAACGACGACGATCGCGACGCAGTCGGAACTCGCGGAGATGATTCCGACGACGCCGTTCAATCAGAACGGCAATTCCGGGGACTCTCTCGTCATCGGAGACGGCTTCGGAGACGACGACATGCCCTCGCCCGACGACTTCATCGCCGTGGAGGAGATGCCGGTCCTCGTGAGCATGCCTACGCCCGCGTATCCGGACATGGCCCGCTCGGCGGAACTCGAAGGCGTCGTGCTGGTGCGCGCGCTGGTCGGCAAGGATGGCGGCGTCAAGAGGACGCAGGTCGCAAAGAGCATCCCCCTTCTCGACGAGGCAGCCGAGGAGGCCGTCATGAAGGCGGTGTTCAAGCCGGCCATCCAGGCGAATAAGCCGGTCGCGGTCTGGGTAGCCATCCCGATCCGGTTTAAGCTTAAGTAGAGGAAGGAAGAGAAAGGAGTCGTGGCGAGCTTCTGCCGGGGGAGTCACCGGGTACCGGTGTTTCTCTTGACGAAGCCGGGCGTCGCCGACCGAGGAGATTGAGCCCGCGCCGCGGACGCAACGCACCCGTCGGCCCGACCCGGCCGGGAGGGTGCGATCATGCGCAAGAACGCGTACCGCCGGCCCCGCGGCCGGGAAGGCGTTCCCTCCGGATCGCCTTACGGCTTCCGGGAACTGAGGCTCATCTATCCGCGCCAGTTGGTCCGGGCATTCGGCCTGGCGGTGGCGCTGCACCTGTCGGTCATCGGGATCGGGTCGGTCGTGGTTTCACTCCGCGAACCGCCCCATCCCGTGCCCGGCAGCGGTCGGGTCCCGCCTCGCGATACGGTTCGGATTCATGTCCTGCCGGCCCCGCCGCCGCTCGTCAGGGACGCGGACGCGACTCCGAACGACTTCGAATCCGAGGTCCCGCTGGACGTGAAGATGGCCATCCCTTTGCCGGTACCGGACTTGGACGTGCTCACCCGGAACACGATTCCGACCACCGACCAGTGGCATGCCCTGTTCCCGCCCGCTCCCTCTGGCCATGGGTTCGGAATCGGTGATACCCTCACCGGCACACTGCTCGTGGAGGACAGGCTCCCCTCGCCCGAGGATTTCGTCGCGGTCGAGAAAATGCCGGTCTTGGTCAGCATACCCCGAGTCGAGTATCCTGCCATCGCCCGCGAGGCCGGGGTCGATGGCACCGTTATCGTCCACGCCTTGGTGGACAAAGACGGCACAGTCCGCGAAACTCGCGTCGTGAGGAAGGTCCATCCCCTCCTGGATGACGTGGCTGAGCGGGCGGTGTCGAAAGCGATGTTCACGCCTGCAGTCCAGGCGAGTAAACCCGTGGCGGTCTGGGCGGCCGTCCCGGTGGTGTTCCGGCTCAACTAGCGCGGTGAGCGTGCCGCGGCGTCGTCGGCTCGAAAGGAGACTGAGGTTACAGTGAGAATCTACGTCGGGAATCTCGCGTGGGACGTTTCGGAGGCGGATCTCAGGGCCGCATTCGAGCCGTTCGGAGCTGTCGAATCGGTTAGCCTCATCACAGATCGTTTCACGGGTCAGTCCAAGGGATTCGCCTTCGTCGAGATGCCGACGCGCGGCGAGGCCGAGGCGGCCATCAAGGCCCTTAACGGCAAGGAGATTCAGGGCCGGGCTCTCACCGTCAACGAAGCGCGCGCCCGCGAAGAGCGCTCGGGCGGCGGTCCCGGCGG
>JAGVPR010000044.1 GCA_020052115.1 Candidatus Eiseniibacteriota bacterium | reverse complement strand
GGCGCGCTGGAACGGGCGCGACGCCGAGGGCCGCACGGCCGGATCGGGCGTGTACTTCGTTCGGATGGTGACCGCGCACCAGATCGAGATGCACCCGGCGGTCGTGGCGCGGTAGACCGGAGGAGGCTCCTCGGAACCGGTGACGAAGAAGACGGTCTGCCTGACCGCTCCCGTCGCATGGGCTCTGAGCGGCGTTTCGACACATCTCCGTCAGCTTCTCGGCTCGGACCTCGCGGCCCGGTACAGGCTTGTCCACTACCAGGTGGGCCGCGAGGGCCGCGAGGAGTCGCGCGTGGAGCGGATCGGCCGGCTCACGCTCGGCCCCGCCTCCTTTTCTCGCTTCCTGCGGCGCGAGCGCGTGGACCTCGTCCACCTCAACTCCTCGATGGATCGCAAGGCGTTCTTCCGCGACATGTCGCTCGCCCTCGCTGCGCGCTCCGTGGGGGCGCGCGTCATCTTCCAGGTGCACGGCGGGGATCTCCCGAGCGACTTCCTCGGCGCGCTGGGCGCACTTCGACCCGCGGCGCGGACCTTCTGCCGCTTGCCGCATGCGTGGGTCTTCCTCTACGAGGCGGAGCGCGGTTCGCTGCTCGCACTCTTCCCGAGAACTCACGCGGAGGTGATCCCGAACGGCGTTGACGCTCGCGCGTACGACGGCCCGCGTGCGCCTCGCGGCGAGGGCCCCATCGTCTTCGGGTACCTGGGCCGCCTCGCCGAAACGAAAGGAATGGGGGACGCGATCGAGGCCCTCGCGCTGCTCCGGGAGCACGGACGCCTGCCGCAGGTCGTCTTCCGCATCGCAGGAGACGGACCCGATCGCGAGCGGCTCGGCGGCCTGGCCCGGGAGCGCGGCCTCGGCGACGTCGTGGAGTTCCCGGGACCCTTGCACGACGAGGCGAAGATCGCCTTCCTGAAGGGACTCGATGTCCTGCTCTTCCCCACCTATCACATCGAAGGGCTGCCCTACACGCTTCTCGAGGCGATGGCCGCAGGGGCCGCCGTCATCACGACCCGCGTAGCGGGCATGGTGGACGTTCTCGGCGAGGGCAAGAACGCGCTCTTCGTGTCGGCGAGGGATCCGTCGGCGATCGCCGGCGCGATCGCGCGCCTCGCCGGAGACGGCGAGCTTCGCCGCCGCATGGGTGAAGCGAACGCCGCCCGCATTCGCGAGCATTACACCGCGGAGATCGTTGCGCGAAGATTCGCCGGGCTCTACGAGCGCGTCCTCGGCGGACGGTGACGTCGGCCCGCGCGGCCGCCGAAGCCATCAAGGCAGTCGAAGCGTCTCGATCCGCCTCATCGGCTCCCGCGCCCTCCGCGAGAGCCAGCCGATCTGCGCAAGCGTCCCGATTACGAGCGCCAGGACCGCCGCGTAGAGTCCCGTGATCGTCCCCACGAGCACCCCGGTGACGAGCAACGTCCCGCCCACCGCGATGTAGAGAACGACCGCCTCTGTCACGCCGCGGGTGCGGCGGCTGTGCACGATGATCCCCTGGAACCAGCTCTGGAAGACACTGAGCGCCGGAAGCAGCAACGAGAGCCAGAGCGCCGTGCCCGCGAGGCGCGCGAGCGCGGGGGGGAGTGCCGAGACCCCTTCGAACCACAAGCGCGCGAGCGGGGTCGCGGCCGCCAGGAGGAGAAGTGACGACATCGCCGTGGCGAGCAGCACCGCGAACCGCCTCAGCACCGGCACGGCGCGCGGCCGCTCCAGGAGCGCGATCACGACCTCGTTCATCGCGAACCCCATGCTCCGCATCGTGAACACGAGTCCGTTCAGCACGGGCCACACCGCGAGCGACTCCATCGGCAGCGGCATGCGGCTCACCGCGGCGGTCGTCAGTGGCGCCGCGAGGAACGTCATGATGGAGGTCAACGCGAGCGGGGCGTAGAAGCGGATGAAGCGCGGCCAGGTGACCGGCTCCGCCGCGGGCGGGGCGGGCCGCAACGAATCGCGCAGAACCGGGTGCACGCGGATGCCGATGTAGAGCGCCTCGCAGACCACCCCCGTGGCGACCGCCGCCGATCCGACCACGATCCCGGGGATAGAACCGAGCGCGTAGCCGCCCGCGAGCACGGCGCCGTTCGCGAGGAGGCGGATCGCGGTTCCGATGCCGACGGCGCGCGAAGAGCCGAAGCGGATCAGCACCCCCTGCTGGAAGCGGCGGTAGGCGATCGCCCAGGTCCAGGGCAGCATGATCCGAAGCCCCATGCGGGCCGGCTCACGGATCGCCTCCGGCACACCGAGCAAGCGCACCACGAGGACGTCGTAGAGCGGCGTGAAGGCGACCAGGGCGTGCAGCACTGTCAGGAAAGCCCCCGAGGCGACCATGTAGCGCCGGAGCAGAACGTAGGAGCGCCAGTCGCGCGAGAGGGTCGTCGAGGCGGATAAGAGCATGATGATCGGGGCTTCGATCATCATCGAGATCGGGAAGACGACACCGCCGTACGCGGCGAGGCTCACCGTGGGGTCCGCCAAGCGGGCCATCACGGCGCTCACGGCCGGAAGCTCGAGCCCCATGAGAAGCCAGCTCGCCGCAAGCGGCCACCACGTGGCGAACGTCTCTCGAAGCGTGAGGGGCCGTGGCGTCATCGGGAGAGAGGATAGCCGATCGCCGCGGGCGCTGCGAGCGGCCGCGGCGAGCAACCGCCGCGAGCGATCGCGAACCCTTAGCGCATCAGCAACACCTTGGCGGTTCTCGCCCCGCCGGCT
>JAGVPR010000369.1 GCA_020052115.1 Candidatus Eiseniibacteriota bacterium | reverse complement strand
CCACGACGGCAAGCACGAGAAGCGCCGCGAGCACCGGCCCGCGCTTCGCAGGAGGCCTCAAGGGCCGATCCCCGCCGTGCGGAGCGTGGCCTTCTCGACGCGGTCCATCAGCACGGCGTGCCCGAGTCCCGGGCCCGACGGCACGCCGATCATTCCGGGATCGGAGAGCGTCACCGGAGGATGGATGATGTCCTCGGCGAAGTAGCGGCGGCTCTCGGAGAGGTCGGCGGGCAGCCGGAAATTCGGGAGCGACGCGAGGGCCAGATTGTGGCAGCGTCCGATGCCTGTCTCCAGCATCCCGCCGCACCAGACGGGTGCGCCCGCCGACTCGGCGACGTCGTGAACGGCTCGGGCGCGAACCAATCCCCCGACGCGCCCCATCTTGATGTTGATGATGCGGCAAGCGCCCAGCCTGAGCGCATGGCGCGCCGTCTCGGGACCGGTGATGCTCTCGTCGAGGCAGAGCGGCGTGCGGATCTTCTCCGCCAGCGCGGCGTGATCGAACAGGTCCTCGTGGTCGAGCGGCTGCTCGATCATCTCCAGGCCGAAGGCGTCCAGGCGGGCCAGATGCTCCGCATCCGAGAGGGAGTACGCGGCGTTCGCATCGGCCGTCAGACGGAGGTCGGGAAACGCCTCTCTCACGACGCGAAGCGGCTCGACATCCCACCCGGGCTTGATCTTGAGCTTTACCCGAGCGTACCCGCGCAGCACGGCCCGCTCCACCTGGGCGACGAGGGCCTCGATCGTCGGCTCGATCCCGAGGCTGATCCCGACCGGGACTTGCGTGCGCGTTCCGCCGAGGAGCGCGGAGAGCGAGACGGCCAGGCGACGGGCTGCCAGATCGTGGATGGCGGCCTCGATCGCCGACTTGGCCATCGGGTGCCCCCGCACGAAGGCGAGCCGCGCGCCGATCTCTTCCGGCGAGCGGATCGTCCGGCCGAGCAGCGCCGGCACGAGGAACTCCTCGAGCACGTGCCAGGCCGTGCTGTTCGACTCGTAGCTGTAGATCGGCGCCGGCTGCGCCGTGCACTCGCCGAAGCCCTCGAGCCCGTCGCCGGCCGCCGTCACCAGGATTGCCTGACGAGACTCGATCCGGCCGAAGGACGTCTCGAACGGATGGACGAGCGTCAGCCGGACTTCACGAAGCTCGACGCGCTCGACGGCGATCGCCGGCCAGTTCATCGGCTCCCGGATCCCTTCCTCGCGAGAACGTAGTAGCCCCGCGCCGGACCGCGGGCCTGGGGAGCGAGGATAAGATCGCGCGCTTCGTAACCCGCCCCGAGATACGAGAGGAAGATTTCGCGAAGCCCCATGCGCCACGCGATCGCGCGCGCCGGATCACGCCGCTTCATTCTCTGCGATTCCGCCGGCGCTTCGACGAGCAGCGTCTTTCCCGCGGCGTCCAGGCGATACCCCTCGAGCCGGAGTCTCGCCACGGGGCCCGCGGTGGCCGTCACGACCTCACCGGGCAATGGTCCCGCGTGAAACCTCGGGGCGGCGCGGCGCGCGGCCTTTCGCGCCCTCGAGCCCTTCAAGTCCCAGTCGGCGAGAAGGCGGTCGGTTGGGAGTCCCGCGTGTAAGGACGCCTCGCTCGTGCCGTAGAAATCGGTGTAGTAGACGCGCGCAACAGCGCCGAGGGTATGCAGGTTCAGGTGGGCGTTCGCGCGCTCGATCGGGTCGAAGGTCCACTGCACCCGGTCAACACCCTCCTCGAGGGCCGCCCGGCGCTGGAGGATCTTCAGCCGCCGGCCGATGCCGAGCCCTCGAAAGGCCGGAAGCACGCCGAGCATCCGCGAGTGGAGATACGGCCGGCCGCCCTTGACCCCCCCGTGGGACCAGACGAAGCCGACGAGCCGGTGGTCGTGGATCGCGCCGATCACCGCGCCGCCGTTCATCGCCGCGGTGAGGAGCTGGCTTGCGGGAACGAGGTCCCTCTCGGCGAAGCCCCACACGCGGCGTTGCAAGTCCACGCAGGCGCGCAGCTCGCGCACCTCGATGAGACGCCGGTACTGGACGCGCACTCGCTTCACGGGGCGATGATGGCAGAGCGTTCGAGCACGGTCAAGGCGACGGCTACAACAGGCGACGGCGCCAAGACGTCATGGAAAAAGGCCGCCCCGCGTCGCCGCGGGACGGCCTTTCCACACCATGCGTAACTAGGGCCGCGGAGGTCTCGACACGCGATACGGGATCACCCATCCCCGCGAATCGTACGGCGCGACGTCGTCCCCCAGCGTGTCGCCGCTCAGCACGTCAATGCCGACGGCGTGCAGCGGAACGCCCTGGTCGTGCTTGACCTTCCACGTTCCGGTGAACGATCCGTCGCCGTTGTTCTCGAACTCGAACCGGTGGCCTCGCGCGTGCAGGAACACCCGGTCGGTCGCATCGCCCGTGACAACCGTGACCGTCACGTCCTCGCCGCGGTCGAAGATCGGGAGGTCCTCGTGCACGTCCATCAGCGCCAGCGGATCGGTGATCGTGAACGCAGCGCCGGCCCCGGCCGCGGTGACGCTCAGGATCTGCCTCGTCGAGTTCTCGGACGCGATGCTCGCGCACGAGATCTCGGTCAGCAGCCACCCGCGACGCCGGTCCGGCCGCCGCGCATCGGGCGGGTCCCTTCTCTCGAAGGTCGCATAGCGGAGCGAGCCGTCGTCGAACGGCTTCTTGTACTGGACCCTTGTCGTGTCATCCACCTCGGCGATCAGATGGAGCACGCCCTCGGCATCCACGGTCACAGTGACGTTCGCGATCGACGGGATCGAGTCTCCTTGCGGCTCCACGAACTCGACGTCCACCGTCTTCGTGATGGAAGTCGGCGTTCTCCACCAACGAACCGTGTTGATCGCCTCGAGAATCTTGGACATCCCCGGGGAGGCAGCGCCCATCGCCTCGTCCTCGCCGAGGAACTGAGTGGAACCGAGCACCTCCGCGTCCTCCTCGACCGAGTAGCGGATGGCGTCTTCATCGCTGCCGGAGGTCGGGGGATCCGCGATCGTGGCCGTCGGCTTCTCGTCGCTGCAGCCGGCGAGGAATCCGAGAACCACCACGAGAGACAGCGTCGAGACGAAACTCAGGATGCGCTTCATGGCGATTCACCTCGTGTGTTGGCTTTTCGCATGGAGCCCGGCGCCGGGCTCCTTCCCCATCGTGCCCCGGCTGTGACGACCCCGGGGATTCGAGGTCCACATGAGGCAAGCGGCGCGCCAGGAGCCGAGATTGCGGGCGAATGAAACGGCGACCCTGGAACGCGTTGCAACAAGGCCGGTTGCATCCGGCAGATCAGATCGCTTCGAGAGCCACCGGCGGCCGGGCCCCGCCGGACTGTCCCGTCCTGTTCAGGCGGAGGCCGTTCTTCCCCGCGGGTCGTACGGAAGGGGACGAGGCTCAGGTGTCGCCGCGCCCGCTGATGCCGGAGATCGAGGCCGGGGCCTGGCGGCTCATGCGGAGCACCTGCCGCGCGAGAGCGCGGTCCGCCGCGCTCACGTGGCCGCTGCGCAAGAGAACGAGCGCGTAGACCAAGCCGAAGGCTG
>JAGVPR010000122.1 GCA_020052115.1 Candidatus Eiseniibacteriota bacterium | reverse complement strand
GATCCGCGTACGGCACCGGCGACACCTCCACATGCAGATCAATCCGATCGAGCAACGGCCCCGAGATGCGCCCGCGATAGCGTGAGATCTCCCCGGGCGAGCACCGACACTGACGGCGCGCGTCGCCTAAGTAGCCGCACAAACAGGGATTCATCGCCGCCACCAGCATGAAGCTCGCCGGATAAGTCACGACGCAGGAGACCCGCACGAGGGTAACGCACCCCTCTTCGAGCGGCTGCCTCAACGACTCGAGCGCGTTCCGGCGGAACTCCGGCAGCTCATCCAGGAAAAGGACGCCGTGGTGCGCGAGGCTCACCTCGCCGGGCCTCGGATGAGGGCCGCCGCCGATCAGCCCTCCGTCGCTCACCGTGTGGTGCGGCGCCCGGAACGGCCGCCCCCGAAGAAGCGCAAGCCCCGCCGGAAGCCGCCCCGCCACGGAGTGGATGCGCGTCGCCTCAATGGCCTCCTCGCGCCCGAGGGGCGGGAGGATTGACGGTAGGCGCCGCGCGAGCATCGTCTTCCCCGTCCCCGGCGGCCCGACGAGGCAGAGGTTGTGCCCGCCCGCCGCGGAGATCTCGAGCGCGCGTCTCGGCAGCGTCTGCCCGCGCACCTCCGCCAGATCCACTCCAGCCTCGCTTGAGGCGGCAGCGGGCGCCTCCTGATGGGTGGCCTCGTGCTGCACATCCGGCATCTTCGTGCGGCCGGCGATCGCCGGTATCACCTCGGCCAGGCTCGTGAACGGATGCACCGCGATGTCCGGGACGAGGCACGCCTCGGGTGCGTTCACCGCCGGCAACACGAGCCCGCGTGCCCCGGATGCGCGCGCCAGGAGCGCCATCGAGAGCGCGCCGCGCACCGGCCTCAACCCCCCATCGAGAGCCAGTTCGCCCACGACGAGAAGTCCCCGAAGCCGCGCCGCCGAGAGCTGCCCCGAGGCCGCGAGGATCCCGACGGCGACCGGCAGATCGAAGGCCGAACCCTCCTTGCGCAGATCCGCGGGGGCGAGGTTCACCGTGATCCGCTTGAGAGGGAATTCGAGCCCGAGGTTCTTGATGGCGGCCGCGACGCGATCGCGGCTCTCTCGGACGGCCGCATCCGGAAGACCCACGGTGGCGAACGAGGGGTAGCCGTTCTGGACGTCCACTTCGACCGCGACGGGAACGGCCTCGATTCCGAGCAGCGTGCACGAATCAACGCGAGCGAGCATGCGGAGAGACTCCCGGAGGCGATCCGAGAGGCTCGAGGTGGGGAAACAGCGAGATCCTATCAGTGCCGCGCGACGCCGACTATTGGAAGCGCGCCAGCTTCAGCTCGACTCCGACTATTGAACGAGAACCACCTTCCGCTCGACGCTCACGCCCGAGGCCTCGAGCACGGCGCGATAGAAACCCGAGGGAACCTCGCGCCCCGAACCGTCGCGCCCGTCCCAGGCAATCGTCCCGGCCTTGCCGGCCGGCGCGCCGATCTCACACACGATCCGCCCCGCGACCGAATACACGCGGAGCCTGGGAACCGATGGAGCCTCGTAGTGGAAGCGCACCGCGCCGCGCGAGGGGTTCGGCTCGACCGAGAGGCGCAGCGCCACGGGGGGAGCGAGATCGCCGGCGCCGGTCACGTCCGGCGTGGAGAACGAGAACATCTCGCGGCTCGCCCGCTCGTGAGACTCCGGATCGCTCGCCGTCACTTTCCAGTAGTACCCGGCCGCCGAGGCGAGCGCCGTCGAGAGCGTCCACGTGGTGTCGGCGATCCCGGAGAAGACGAAGGGAGACGCGAAGTCGGGGGTCTCATCAATGAGAAGCGTATACGTGACGGCGGCGCCTTCCGGATCAATGCTCCGCGCCCAGAGGAACGTCGGCCGCACATCGCTCACCGGAGAGCCGTTCCCGGGACTCCTCAGGCTGAAGGGCGCCGGGAAGATCAGCGGCGCCGAGGCGATCGCGTTCAGGACGTGGATCCGGCCCCATCCGCGGTTGTTGTCCGGGCTCGCCGCGTGGCTCGCCGTGGACATGAGGGCCTCGCGCACCTGCATCGGCGTCCATTCCGGATGAGCCTCGAGGAGCAGCGCGGCCGCGCCGCCGACGAGCGGCGTGGAAAGCGAGGTGCCGCTCGCATCGCCGTAGGCCGTGGGTCCGCCCGATGCGCTCGCCCAGTGCGTGGCGACGCCGCGTGCCGTCACCTCCGGCTTCATGCGACCATCGCCGGTCGGCCCGCGAGATGAGAAGTTCGCGAGCGCGTTGCCCGCATCCACCGCGCCGCAGGCGATCACGCTGTCGGCGTCGGCCGGAGTCCAGAGCGAGCCTGGATTCGGGCCGGTATTACCCATCGCGTTGACGCAGACCATCCCGCGGCTCACGGCGATGTCCACCGCGATCGTGGTGACGGCCGTGTCGCCGTCGAGCTCCGCGTACGTGTAGGCGAAGCCTCCGTCGAAATCGCGATACGCGAGAGACGCGCTCACGACGTCAGCCCCGAGCGAATCGGCCCACTCGAGCCCCGCGACGTAGTTGTCCTCCTCCACGCGCGTCTCGGAACCGACGTCCTCCGTCTTCGCCAAGACGAACGAGGCTCCATAGGCGGGCCCGACGAGTTCTCCGGGCGCATAGCCGCCGAGCACGGACCAGATCCCCGTTCCGTGGTTGTGCTGGCCCGGCACATCGTCCGCGTCGTCCTCCGTGTCGCCGTCGTGATTCACGAAATCGTGCTCCGCGACCAGGGGGCGTGTCGCCAGCGCCTGGTGGCTCTTCATGAATCCGGTATCCATCATGCAGACGAGCACGCCGGCGCCGGAGTAACCGAGGTCGTGGACCTCGGGAACGTGGATCTCGTTCAACTGCGCGGCGGACGCTCCGTAGGGCAGGCTGGCCTGCTTCGGCCCCGCGGGAGGAGACGCCGGCACCGGCTCATCGCAGACCCAGCGCCGCACCAGATCCATGCGGCTCACGTAAGGAAGCGTCGCGAGGGCTTCGACGCCGCGCGCATCCGCATCTACGCTCACCGCGTTCAGCCATCGGCTCCTCTGCCGGATCGGAGCGATGCGCGAAATCCGTTCGACGATGGAGGCATCCACGGCCCGATCCCGCTCATCGAGCCTTACCTCGCCGAAAACGCGCGCCCGGCGCTCGAGCGATCGCACCGAGAGCGCGGCCTCGAAGGAACTCCCGGCCGCACGCGCCGTCAGATACACCCAGACGGCATGCGTGGCGGAAGGATCGGCATCGAGCGCGGCCGACAGACGCGGCCCCACCGCGGCCGGCGCCCCCTGGGCGTGCGCGGAACCCGCAATGAGGAGAGCAACGCCGAGTCCGGCGAGAACAGCGAGGGAAGTGAGACGGATGCTTGCGGAGCGCATGGTGTCTCCTCGGGATGTGCGGTGAGGGCCGCCCGAATGATCGTCCGATTCCCCTTAATTATACCTCACGCCGACGTTCGAAGTCGTGAGCCCCGTAACTCGTGCCCTCGTCCCAACCTTGAGCGCCTCCGTCACGCTCACGAGCGTGCAGTGCCGCGGCGGGCCGCACGAGGCCGTGGCCCCTTGGACGCTCAGTTCCGCGTCCACGGTGAGCGTGAAGGAGTCGCTGTCGGCGCTTCCCGATCCGCTCTCGGTGCTCGAGACGAAGCACACCCCGTCGCTCCCTGAGGCGCTGCACGTGAAGGTGATGTTGTTGCCGTTCTGGTCCATGCCGCAGGTCAAGTACTGAACATAGGGCGCGACCTGGGGCGGCGCGAGCTGCTCCAGGAGGTCCTTGATCTTGTCCCCGTCGACGATGACGACCGCCGTGGACATCAGCGTGTCCGACGGGCAATCGCCGCTGCCGGACCAGCTCACGTTCGTCGTCACCGACCACGTGCCGACCCACGCGCCCGTGAAAGGATCGCTCGGAAGCGGCTCGGTGCTCTTCTTGTCCTCGCCGCAACCGTGGAAAACGAGCGCCGCCACCATGAAGCATGCGAGCATCGAACGCCGTCTGGTCATCATGTCGTCCCTCTTCCTTCGCAAGGAGCGCCGATTCGGAGGCTCCGCGCCCGCATGAATCCTCGAAGCCGGCACCGTCACCGGGCCTTCAGCGCCTCGAGCGCCGAGACGGTGCGCGCATCGCCGGGCCTGAGCGCAAGCGCCCTCTGCCAGGCGCGCTCCGCATCCTGGTCGCGTCCCGCGTTCGCGTACGCGACTCCAAGATCGTAGAGCGCATCGAGCCAGTCCGGCTGCAGCCCGGCCGCTTTCTCCATCTGCTCCACCGCCCCCACGTGGTCCCCCACCCGGCCGAGCAATATGCCGAGATTGTAGTGCGTCCGCGGGTTCACGGGGTCGAGCAGGGCGGCGCGCCGGTAGAGCGCGATGGCGCTCGCAGGATCCCCGAGATCCACGTAGACCGCCGCGAGATTGTGGTAGGCGATCGCCAGCTTCGGGTCAATCTCGACCGCCCGCTGATACGCCTCCATCGCCGGCCGCAGTTCGTGGCGTTCCTCGAAGCGCAGCCCCTCGTGCACCGTCTCGAGCGCCATGGCCGCCTTGGGATCGTAGCCGCGCGGCATGAGGTGCAGCACCACGGCGATCGCCGCCGCGGCGGCG
>JAGVPR010000192.1 GCA_020052115.1 Candidatus Eiseniibacteriota bacterium | reverse complement strand
CGCCCGGCGGCTCTCTGCGCCGGACGCGCTGCCGCTCATCGTGCCCGCCGCACTCTACATCGCGGTGTGGAGGCTCGGTTGAGCGCGACGCGCGTGATCCGGCTCACGCTCGAGTACGACGGCGGCGCCTACCACGGATGGCAGGAGCAACGCGGCTTGGTCACGGTCCAGGGCGAGGTGAGGCGTCATCTGAGAACGCTGCTCCGAGAGCCGGTCACCGTCATCGGCGCGGGGCGCACCGACGCCGGCGTGCATGCTCTCGGCCAGGTCGCCTCATTCCGCACGCAGGACATGGCGATGCCGCTCGGGCGAATGAAACGCTCGCTGAACGCGCTGCTCGGACATTCCGCCTCGGTCGTCGCCATCGCGGAGGAGGGGGACGGATTCGATGCGCGCCGCAGCGCCAGAGGCCGGCGCTACCTCTACCTCATCGCGACGAGACCGTCGCCCCTCTGGCGGGATCGGGTCTGGGTGGTGACGATGCCCCTTTCGCTCGAGGCGATGAAGGTCGCCTCGGGCGCGCTCCCGGGCAGGCACGACTTCACAGCCTTCGCGGCGACGGGCGGCGCGCCGCGCGGCGCCGTGTGCACGATCCTCCGGGCGCGCTGGAGCCGGTGGCGACTCGGCTACCGGCTCGACATCGAAGCGAATCGGTTCCTCCATCACATGGTGAGGAGCCTTGTCGGAACGATGGTCGAGGCGGGGCGGGGGAAGATCGCGCCCTCGGCCATGGCGGATCTCCTCGTGAACCGCGAAAGGCAGCTCGCCGGCCCGACCGCCCCCGCGTGCGGGCTCTATCTCGCGGAGGTCATCTACTGACGGCGGCGCCTCCGTGAACAGCGTGCGCGAGGCCGCCTTGCGCCCGCGGCGACCGCTCTGCTAGTCTCGCGGCGTGGGACCGAGGGCGGTCCTTTGTCAAGGAGGCTGCGCATGAAGTTTTTCCTCGATACGGCCAACCTGGATGAGCTGCGGAAAGCCGCGGCGATGGGGCTCGTGGACGGGGTCACCACGAATCCGAGCCTCGTCGCCAAGGAGAAGCGCGATTTCCACTCACTCGTGCGGGAGATCTGTGAGATCGTGCACGGCCCGGTGAGCGCCGAGGTCGTCGCGACGGATTACGAAGGGATGCTGCGCGAGGGGCGGATCCTCGCGAAGATCCACGAGAACGTTGTGGTCAAGATCCCGATGATCGCCGAGGGCCTGCGCGCGATCCGAACGCTCGAATCGGAGCGGATCCGGGTCAATTGCACGCTCTGTTTCTCCGCGAATCAATGCTTGCTCGCGGCCAAGGCCGGGGCGAGCTTCGTGAGCCCGTTCATCGGGCGGCTGGATGACGCCGGGCACGACGGGATGGACGTGATCGCCCAGGCGATGCAGATCAACCGGAACTACGACTTCCAGACGCAGATCATCGTCGCGAGCGTGCGGCATCCGTTGCACGTCGTGCAGGCGGCGACGATCGGCGCGCCGATCGTCACGATACCGTACAAGGTGTTCGAGGCGTTGCACCAGCATCCGCTCACGGAGCTGGGCCTCGCGCGGTTCCTCTCCGACTGGGAGAAGGCAAAGCCTTCGAAGTGACCGCGGCTGCGGGGGAGGGCTCGATGCGGCGGCGATCCTGGATCACTCTCCTGCTTCTGTTCGCGCTCGGCGCGGCGGGCGGCTATCTATTGAACCGCCCCCGGGCGGTGCGCCTGCCCCCGGGCGAGATGGTCGCGATGGCGGCGCCGTCCGAGGGTGAGGTCCCGGCGTCCCGGCCGGGCGCCACCATCGAAGTCTCGCGACGCAATGCGATCGTCGAGGCCGCGGATCGCGTCGGCCCGGCGGTGGTGAGCGTCAACGTCCTCCAGACACAGGTCTACAGGAACCCGTTCTTCACCGGCGACCCGTACCACGACCAGTTCTTCCAGCGCTTCTTCGGCGTTCCTCCCGAGTATCGCCGTCAGATCCGCAGCATGGGCTCGGGCGTCATCGTGGATCCCGGCGGGATCGTGATCACGAACGATCACGTGGTGCAGGGCGCCGACGAGATCAAGGTGGTCCTCACCGACGGCCGGAGTTTCGACGCGAAGCTCGCCGGCGCCGATCCCGCCTCCGACGTCGCGGTCCTCCGCTTCGAGGGGGCCAGCCTCCCGGTCGCCCCTCTCGGCGGCTCGGACGACCTGATGGTCGGCGAGTGGGCGATCGCCATCGGCAACCCGTTCGGCTACCTCCTCGCCGACATGCGCCCGTCGGTGACGGTCGGGGTGGTGAGCGGAGTGGACCGCGATTTCCGTCCCGAGGGAGACGACGAAGGGCGGATCTACAAGGGGATGATCCAGACGGACGCCGCCATCAACCCCGGGAACTCGGGCGGACCGCTCGTCAACGCGAACGGCGAGATCATCGGCATCAATACGTTCATCCTCTCGCGATCCGGCGGATCCGAGGGACTGGGTTTCGCGATCCCGATTGACACGGTCAAGCGCGTGATGGAAGAGATCGAGCGCTACGGCGAGGTTCGTCGCGCGTGGATCGGCTTCTCGGTGCGGGACATCTCGCCGTTCATCGCCGAGCGGCTGGGGCTCCAGGACGCGCGTGGGGTGGTCGTCTGGAGCGTGGATTCGAGGAGCCCGGCCGAGGAGGCCGGCATGGAACCCGGCGACGTGATCCGCAAGGTGAACGGGAGGACGATTGCGGACTCCGGGGAAGCCCGGCTCACGATCTCCGGCGCCCGCATCGGCGAGGACTTGAAGCTGACGATGGAGCGCGAAGGAAAGACGCGCGAGATCAACATCCGGGTGCGCGAGGAACCGAAGGACCGGCGCGCCGGATGATCCCTCGCTATTCGCTGCCGGATATGTCGTCGCTCTGGGGAGACGACGCCCGCTTACGCACGTGGCTCGATGTCGAACTGGCGGCGGCGGCCGCGCTGGAGGCCGAAGGCCGCATCCCTTCCGGAACCGCGGCGAGGATGCGAGCGAACGCGCGGTTCGATGCGCGCCGCATCGCCGAAAGGGAGGCCGTTCTCCAGCACGACGTCCTCGCGTTCCTGACCGACGTGTCGGAATCGCTCGGTGCGGACGCGCGATGGCTTCACTGGGGGATGACGTCCTCCGACCTGCTCGACACCGCCCTCGCTCTCCAGCTCCGCCGCGCGGGCGATCTTCTGCTCGCCGACCTGGACGCGCTGCTCGCCGGGCTCCGGGAGCAGGCCGAGCGCCATCGTGCCACCGCAATGGCCGGGCGCACGCACGGCGTGCACGCCGAACCCATCACCTTCGGTTTGAAGCTCGTCGGCTTCTACGACGAGTTCGCCCGCGCGAAGGCGCGGCTTTGCGGCGCGCTCGATGAGGCGTGCGTCGGCAAGCTCTCGGGAGCCGTGGGCTCTTACGGGCATCTGCCGCCGGAGATCGAGGCGCGCACGCTCGCCTCGCTGGGGTTGGGCGCGGCGTCCTTCTCATCTCAGGTTGTGCCGCGCGATCGCCTCGCCTCGCTCATGGCCTCTCTCGCCCTCGTCGGCTGCGCCGTCGAGCGGCTCTCGGTGGAGATCCGCCACCTGCAGCGCTCCGAGGTGCTCGAGGCCGAGGAGCCGTTCGGCGAGATGCAGAAGGGCTCGTCGGCGATGCCCCACAAGCGAAATCCGATTGTATGCGAGCGCCTCACCGGAATGGCCCGCTTGCTTCGCGGTTACGTGCATCCGGCTCTCGAGGACGTGACGCTCTGGCACGAGCGCGACATCTCGCATTCTTCCGTGGAGCGTGTGATCCTGCCGGACGCCACCACGCTGTTGGACTACATGCTGCGGACCCTGACGGGCGTCGTGAGCGGGCTTCGCGTTTACGAAGAGCGGATGCGCGAGAATCTCGGGCGATGGGGCGGGCTTGTGTTTTCGGGGCGGGTCCTGCTCGCCCTGACCGAAGCGCTGGGAAGTCGCGAACGCGCCTACGCCATCGTCCAGCGCCATGCCCTGGCGGCGTTCCCCTCCGGCCCGCCGTTCCGTGAATCGCTGGCCGCCGATCCCGAGGTTCGCGCGGCGATCTCCGCGGAGGCCCTCGCGGGCTGCTTCGATCTGGCGCCCGCCTTGCGGCATGTGGATGCGGTCTTCGCGCGCGTACTCGGGGAGGGTCCGTGACGGTCGTCGCGGCCTCACGGCTCCTCGAGGACGCGGCCCTCGCCGCCGAGATCGCCCGGCTCGGAATCCGCATCTCAGCCGCCGACCTTCGCCGTCTCGCCGGCCTGCTCGGGCGGGATCCATCCCTCGTGGAAGCGCACGTCGCCTCCGTGCTCTGGAGCGAGCACTGCTCGTACCGCTCGAGCCGTCCGCTCCTGGGGCGGTTCCCGACAGAGGGGCGCGACGTGATCCTCGGCCCTGGGGAGGATTCGGGGATCGTTCGATTCACCGAGCACGAGGGTCGGCGCTACGCGATCGTTCTTGCGCACGAGAGCCACAACCATCCGTCGCAGGTGCTGCCGTACGAAGGCGCGGCCACAGGCATCGGCGGGATCGTCCGCGATGTGTACTGCATGGGCGCGGACGTCATCGGGGTGATGGACGCCCTGCGCTTCGGCGATCCCGACGGCCCTCGAGCGGAATCGGTGCGCGAGATCGCCGTCGGAGTCGTGGACGGCGTCGCGGGCTACGGAAACTCCCTCGGCGTGCCGAACCTCGGCGGGGACGTGTTCTTCCATCCCGGCTTCGACGACAACTGCCTGGTGAACGTCGTCGCCCTCGGCATCGTGGATGAGGAGGGGATCGTGCGAAGCCGCGCGCCCGCGGGCGCGCGCGAGCGGTCCTATGATGTCGTGCTCGTCGGGCGCGCGACCGACGCGAGCGGCTTCGG
>JAGVPR010000010.1 GCA_020052115.1 Candidatus Eiseniibacteriota bacterium | reverse complement strand
CGCAGAGCCACCGCGATCCTCACAGGAAGTCCTTCCCGTCCGGCCGCGCCGCGAGCGCCTCGACGATCTGCTTGAGATCGCTCGCGCGGTCGCGGGGCATCACGAGCGTGGCGTCCGGCGTGTGCACGATGATCAAGTCGCGCACGCCGAAGGCCGCCACGATCCCTCCCTCTCCGATGAGGATGCAATCGTGCACGTCCAGCCCGAGCACCTTTCCGCGCTGCGTGTTCCCCTCGGCGTCCGGGCGCTGCACGCGCTCGAGCGACACCAGCGTGCCCAGATCATCCCAGCCGAAGTCCACCTTCACGGCGGCCACGTTGCCCGCCTTCTCCATGACCCCGTAGTCAATCGAGATCGCCTCGGCCTCGAGATAGAAATCCCGGATCGCGGCCGCCTCGCGCGGCGTGCCGAGATGCGGGCGCACCTTCTCCAGGAGCGCGGCGAGTCCCGGCAGGTGTACTTCCAGCGTTTGCAGCAAGAGGCTTGCGCGGAAGACGAACATGCCGCTGTTCCAGTAGTACCGGCCTTCGCGCACGAAGCGTTTCGCGGTCCGGAGCGGCGGCTTCTCCTCGAAGGACGCCACGGAATAAACGCTGCCCGCCGGGCCCGTGGGCAAGTGGGGCCCCAGCTCGATGTAGCCGTAGCCCGTCTCGGGCCGCGTCGGCCGCACGGCGAACGTCAGGAGCAGATCCTCGCGGGCCGCGACGTCGAACGCGATGCGAACCGCCGTGTCGAACACATCGGAGCGCTCGACATAGTGGTCCGATGGCGTCACGAGGACCACGGCCGCCGGGTCGCGGCGCGAGATCCAGAGACAGGCGAGTCCGATCGCGGGCGCGGTGTTGCGGCCGACCTCCTCGGCGAGGATCTGCTCGGCCGGCAGCGTGTGCGCCGCCGCGTTGATCTCCTCCACGAGCGACCGGTGCGTCACGATCACCGTGCGCTCGACGGGCACCACGGGGGCGATCCGGGCCAGGGTGGATTCGAGCATGGTGCGGTCGCCGAGGAGCGTCAGGAGCTGTTTCGGCCGGTTCCGGCGGCTCAGCGGCCAGAAGCGCTCGCCGCGGCCCCCTGCGAGGACGACGGCGTGGTTCACGCCGATGCCCCCGCCGCTTTCTCGAGGAAGCCGGGCTCCGAATGGCGGTGCAGAACCTTCGCGAGGTAAGACATCACGCTTCTTATATCACGCCCGCGGCCACAGGCGCAAGGCGCCAGGCCGCTCCGAGAAGACCCGCTTCAGATCCCCTTCTTGCGGACGAGGCACTCTCCCACGAGAAGCGCCTCCATGCCCGAGGAGTAGAACGTGCGGAGCGCGTCCACGGGGGAGTTGACGATCGGCTCGCCCTTGAGATTGAAGCTCGTGTTCAAGACGGCGGGCACGCCGCTCTGGCGGCCGAACTCCTTGATCGTGTCGTAGTAGAGAGGGTTCACGGCTCGCCGCACCATCTGCGGCCGCGTGGTGCCGTCCACGTGGATCACGGCGGCGATGTCTCTCCGCCGTGCCTCGGGCACGGGGAACGTCGTGATCATGAACGGCGAGTAGAACGCGCCGTCCAAGAACTGCGCCGCTTCTTCCTCGAGCATGGACGGGGCGAACGGGCGCCACTCGTCCCGGTACTTGATGACGGCGTTCACCTTCTCGAGCGTCTTTCGCTCGCGCACGTCCGCGATGATCGAGCGCGCGCCGAGCGCCCGGGGCCCCCACTCGGCCCGCCCCTGGAACCAGCCGAGGACGCGCCCCTTCATGAGAAGCCCCGCGACGACCTCCGGGATCTGCGCTTCCGGGACGCGCTCGTAGGCGACCCCGATGCGATCCAGCGTCTCGGCGATCTCGTCGGAGGAGAATCCCCTGCCCCAGTAGACGTGGTCCATCCGCTTTCGCGGGACCTCGTGCCCGGTCTTCTGATAGGCGACGTACGCCGCGCCCAGCGCCGTCCCGCCGTCGCCGGCGTTCGGCTGGATGAAGATCTCGTCAATCAAATCGCTCCGGCCGAGCTTCCCGTTCATGATCGCGTTCAGCGCCACTCCGCCCGCGCAGCAGAGGTTTCGCGAGCCGGCGCGCTCCACCGCCATGCGCACGAGATGGAAGCCGAACTGCTCGATGACGCCCTGCACGTCCGCCGCCACGGACCGGTGAAAGTCGTTGAGTGGAAGGCTGTCGCGGCGCGGATCGCCGAGGCGCGCCCGAAGCGCCGGCACGAACTCGTCGCAGCTATGGTCGGCCAGCCGCATGCTGAGCTTCTCGGCGTTCACATACGGATCGAAGACCCCTTGCGGGCGGCCGTAGCCCGCGAGCCCCATGAGCGAGCCCTCATCGGGCATTTTCAGGAAGTTGTGGCCGAGCTGATAGAGCACGCCGAGCGAGAAGCGCTCGACGAGGAACTCCTCGACGATGTCGAGCTTCCCGCCTCGCCCGCGGCAGATCATCGTGGAGAGTTCGTCCCCCCCGCCGTCCCAGGTCACGACGGCCGCGTCGTCCCAGCCGCTCGCGTAGTAGGCGCTCGCCGCGTGCGCGTAGTGATGATCCACGGGGATGAGGGGGATCGAGCCGGCCGCGGCGCCGAAGAGCCGCACGAGGCCGCCCCGCGAGTGGTTCTTCTGGAGCGAGGTCAGCATGTCGGGATCGAGCGCTTGCGGGAGCGCCGACTTCAAGATCCCGCACCCCGGCAGGCGCGCCACGTC
Source organism: Candidatus Eiseniibacteriota bacterium (assembly GCA_020052115.1). Classification (GTDB taxonomy): domain Bacteria; phylum Eisenbacteria; class RBG-16-71-46; order JAGVPR01; family JAGVPR01; genus JAGVPR01. The sequence goes on along the minus strand of JAGVPR010000010.1, from coordinate 2,686 downwards.
GGCCGCCATGCCCGCGATGCGGCGGGCCGGCTGCCGCGACTTCTTCCTTACCCACCGCCTCCGCGCGGCGTAGGGATCCCAGCCCCATCCGATGGCGGTGAGATCCTCGAACTCGATTCCCGCGGTTTCGAGGCAGAAGCGGATCGCCTGGAACGGAGTTCCCGTGCACTTCTTGACGCGGTTGAAACGTTCCTCGCCGGCCATGGCGACGATTTCACCGTTGCGAAGAAGGGCCGCGGAGGTGTCGTGCCCGACGTACTGGTTCGTGATCCCAATGATCCCGGAGATGCCGAGCACGTAGACATCTTTGCCCTTCGCCATGAAATCTCCCCGCTCGATCGAAGAACGAAACCGAAGCGCCCGCCTGACGCCCATCCACCGGCCGGCGAGCGAAAGACGCGGGTGCGGACCGCGCCGCAAAGCCCGGAGCGCGGTCGCTCGACCCGGCAGTATAGCATGCGAACGCCTTCCGCCCGCCCCGGCCGGCCGCCCCGCCCTCGTGGTCCTCATCGGCCTCGTCCCGCCCGAGGTTGAGCCGCGGCGACCGCCCGCCGATGCTAGAATGGCCGGGCGTTTCCTTCGGGTGAGGAGGCAGGATGGGCTGGTCGAACGAGCGGATTCTGGTCACGGGGGGAGCCGGCTTCCTGGGCTCCCACCTCGTGGACGGACTTCTCGCGGCCGGGGCGAAGGTGCGGGTTCTCGACAACCTCCACGGAGGCACGCTCGAGAACCTCTCCCACGTGCACGCAGAGATCGAGTGGCTCGAGGGCGACGTCAGGGACGCGGTCATCGTGCGCCGCGCGGCCGCCGGCTGCGCGGTCATCTTCCATCTCGCCGCGAACGCCTCCGTGCCCGACTCCGTCTCGGATCCGGTCTACGACTTCGAGACGAACGTGACCGGCACGTTCCACGTCTTGCGTGCGGCGCTGGAAGCCGGTTGCCGCCGCATCGTCTTCACCTCGAGCGCCGCCGTCTACGGGCCGCCGCTTCGCACGCCGGTTGACGAAGCCCATCCGCTCGAGCCGATCTCGCCCTACGGCGGAACGAAGCTCGCGGCGGAGCGGCTCCTCGCGGCGCACGCGCGCACGTTCGGCATCGAGGTCGCCTCCGCGCGCGTCTTCAACACGTACGGCCCCAGGCAGAGGCGTTACGTGGCCTCCGATCTCCTCGTGAAGCTCCGGCGCGATCCGAAGCACCTCGAGGTGCTCGGCGACGGCTCGCAGAGGCGCGACTACTGCTACGTGAGCGACACGGTCGAAGCACTCATGCTCCTCGCCCGCGTGCCGGCGCCCGAGCCGATCGCGGTGAACATCGCAGGGGGAGGCACCATCTCGATCCGCGATCTGGTGGCGCGGATCCTCGCGCTGCTCGATCTCTCCGGGACCGAGGTCATCTACGGTCTCCCCTCGTGGAAGGGGGACATTGACGTCCTCTGGGGAGACATCGCGCGCATCCGCGGAATCGGTTTCGAGCCGCGAGTGACGCTCGACGACGGCCTCGGACGGCTCATCCGCTGGTTCGAAGCGCTCCACGGACCGATCGGGCGATGACGCCCGTGCGGGTCGTCCTCTGCGGCGATTTCCCGACCGTCGAGGGCGCGATCCACGGCGGCGGGGTTCAAGCGGTCACGTGGTATCTGGCCCGCGCGCTCGCCGAGCTCGATGACCTGGAAGTTCACGTCGCGAGCGCGGTGCGGCGTCCTCCGGCGCGCGAGGTCTCCTTCGGCCGACTTCGCGTGCACTTCGTCGCGCGAGCGCCGCTTCCTCGCCTCTTGACGGGCCCCGTCCACGATGTACCGCGGCTCGTCGGCCTCATCCGGCGCCTCGCGCCCGACATCGTTCACGGGCAGGGGCAGACGCAGCACGGGCTCGCGGCAATCCGCTCGGGGCTGCCGAACGTCGTGACCCCTCACGGCGTGCTCTTCATCGAGAGCCCTCACCTTGGCCGCGGCGTGGGCGGACGCATCAAGTCACGCCTCATTGACGCGATGGAGCGCGAGGTCTTCTCCCGCGCGAGGGACATGATCCTCATCTCGCGCTATCTCGTCCCCATCTACGGGCCGATGCTCCAAGCGCGCACCCACTTCGTGGAGAATCCCGTCGAGGAGGCGTTCTTCAGCCTCGAGCGCCGCCCGGAGCCGGGACGCCTGCTCTTCGTCGGGACGATCGTCTCGCGAAAGCGCGTCCCGCTCTTGATCGAGGCGCTGGCGCGCGCGCGGCGGACCCGGCCCGAGGCGCATCTCACGCTCGTTGGTCCGCTCTCGGAGCCGGATGCCGTGCGCGAGGTGCGCGAGGCGATCCACCGGCACGGGGTCGAGGGGTCCGTGGAACTCACCGGTGCCGTGCCGCAAGAGAGGATCCTCGAGGAGTACGCGCGAGCTTCAGCGCTGCTGCTTTCCTCGCGCGAGGAGACAGCGCCTCAGGCGATCGCGCAAGCCATGGCCTCGGGCGTGCCGGTGGCGGCCGTCGCGGCCGCGGGTGTGCCGTTCATGGTGGAAGATGGAAAGACGGCCCTGCTCGTCCCGGAGGATTCAGGCGATGCCTTGGGCGAGGCGGCAGCACGGCTCCTCGCCGATGCGCCGCTTTCGCTCCGCCTGACCGAGGAAGGCCGCCGTCAGGCGCGCGAGCGCTTCCACGCGGCGGCCGTGGCGCGGCGCACGGCCGAAGTCTATCGCGAGGTCCTCTCG
>JAGVPR010000301.1 GCA_020052115.1 Candidatus Eiseniibacteriota bacterium | reverse complement strand
GCGAAGCGAGCGATCCGATTGCCGGTGAGCGGCGCATTCCACTCGCCGCTCATGCAACCGGCGGCCGATGGATTGCGCGCCGCTCTCGCCGAGGTGCCGATCCGGGATGCATCGGTGCCGGTTTTCGGAAACGCGACGGCCGCGCCGGCCCGCGGCGCCGCGGAGATCCGCCGCGCCTTGGAAGCACAGCTCGTCTCGCCGGTGCGCTGGGAGGAGTCCATGCGTGCGATGCTCGCCGCGGGCGCCGTCCGGTTCATCGAGGTGGGCCCCGGCAAGGTGCTTCGCGGGCTCCTGCGGTCCATCGAACGGGAAGCCTGGGTCGAGTCGGCAGGCGATCCGGCATCGCTTCAGACGGTGCTCGACGCCTCGGCGTCTTGAGAGGAGGCGACGGCGATGCAGTTCACCGGGAAGACGGCGATCATCACGGGCGGCGGGCAGTCAATCGGGCGGGAGATCGCGCTGGCCCTGGCCCGCGAAGGCGCCGACGTCGCGATCCTCGATCTCAAGGAGGAGGGTGCGAAGGAGACGGCCGCAGCCTGCGCGGCCCTGGGCCGCCGAGGGCTCGGTCTCGCGTGCGACGTCAGCCGTACGGCCGACGTGGAAGCGGTTGCGGAGCGGGTCTTCGCCGAGTTCCCCGCGGTCCACATCCTCATCAACAATGCGGGGGTGACGCGCGATCAGCTCCTGTTCCGCATGGACGAAGCGGACTGGGATCTTGTGTTGAACGTGAATCTGAAGGGCACGTACAATTGCACGAAGGCGTTCGTACGGTCTATGACGAAGGAGCGCTGGGGCCGCGTGGTAAACGTCGCTTCGGTGATCGGCGTCATCGGGAACGCGGGGCAGGCGAACTACGCCGCCAGCAAGGCGGGGATCATCGGCTTCACGAAGTCCGTGGCCAAGGAGTTCGCTTCGCGCCGGATCACCGTGAACGCCATCGCCCCGGGCTTCATTGACACGCCGATGACGCAAGTGCTGCCTGAGAAGGTGAGAACGGCGTTGCTCGAGCGTATCCCGCTGGGCCGGCTGGGATCGGCAACAGACGTGGCAGCGGTGGCGCGATTCCTCTGCTCCGAGGAGGCGTCGTACGTCACGGGCCAGGTGCTTCACTGTGACGGCGGCATGGTCATGTAGGCCGCCCCCCGGGGCGCGCCACAACGAGGGAGGGAATGAAGACGATGGAGTTCAGCGAGGAGAAGCTGAAGCAGATCGTGGCTGAAAAGTTGAGCGTGAATGCCGACCAGGTCGTTCCCCAGGCGAAGTTCATTGATGACCTGGGTGCGGACTCGCTCGACACCGTGGAACTGGTCATGGAGCTGGAGGACAAGTTCGGCATCGAGATTCCGGATGAGGACGCCGAGAAGCTCGTGACCGTAGGCGATGCGATCAACTACCTGAAGGAGCACGTCAAGTCTTGATGCGCCGCAGAGTCGTGGTCACAGGACTGGGGGCGGTGACGCCCCTGGGGCTGTCCGTGAACGAGACGTGGGACGCGCTGCTCGCCGGCAAGTCCGGCGTCGGCCCGATCACACGTTTCGATGCATCGGATCTCACCACGCGGATCGCTGCGGAGCTGAAGGGGTTCAAGCCGGAAGCGTTCATGGATCCGAAGGAGATCCGGCGCAACGATCCGTTCGTGCACTACGCGTTGGCCGCGGCCGTCCAGGCGGCGGACGATGCGCGTCTGGACACGGCGAAGATGGACACGGCCCGGCTCGGCGTCGTGGTGGGCTCCGGCATCGGCGGTGTGACGACTTGGGAGCATCAGCACCGGATCCTGATGGAGCGAGGCCCGGATCGGGTGAGCCCGCTCTTCGTGCCGATGATGATCATCAACATGGCCGCGGGCCAGATCTCGATCCGCTTCGGGGCGCGCGGGCCGAATTTTGCGCCCGTCTCGGCTTGCACGTCGGGCGCCCACGCGGTCGGGGAGGCCTACCGGTTCATCCGCGACGACGCCGCGGATGCTGTCATCGCGGGAGGCTCCGAGTCGCCCCTCACGCTTCTCTCAATGGCCGGCTTCTGTTCCATGAAGGCGATGTCCACACGCAACGAGGAACCGGAGAGAGCGAGCCGTCCCTTCGACGCCGAGCGCGACGGGTTCGTGATGGGCGAAGGGGCGGGGATCGTCATCCTGGAAGAGCTCGGCCATGCCCGCAGGAGGGGGGCGCGGATCTACGCGGAACTCGCCGGCTACGGACTGAGCGGCGACGCCCACCACATCACGGCTCCCTCTCCCGACGGCGAGGGGGCGGCCCGGTCAATGAGGCTCTCGATGGCGGACGCAGGGATCCAGCCCCACGAAGTGGGGTACATCAATGCGCACGGCACCTCGACGCCCCTCAACGACAAGTTCGAGACGATCGCGGTCAAGTCCGTTTTCGGAGAGCACGCGAGAAAACTGGCCCTCGGTTCCACCAAGTCCATGACCGGCCACCTCCTGGGGGCGGCCGGCGGCCTCGAGTTCATCATCACGCTCTTGGTGGTCACGAAAGGCCGGATCCCGCCGACGATTAACTATGAGCACCCGGACCCGGAGTGCGATCTCGACTGCGTGCCGAACAAGGCCCGGTTGCAGGAAGTCGAGGTCGCTCTCACCAACTCCTTGGGTTTCGGGGGACACAACGCCACCCTGGCCGTGAGACGGTTCGTGGAGTAGCCGGCCTCGAGCCACCAAGCGATGCATCGCTTCTGGTGGGCCTTGTTCCGGAAGCGCCGCGGCGACGCGGAGGCGGATCCCGACCGACTGCTGGAGGAATTCCAGCAGGCCGTCGGGATCCGGTTCGGCGACCCGGCCCTTCTCAAGCAGGCCCTGACACATCGGTCTCGCCTCGGAGGCGAGGGTCTGAGCCTCTTCGAGTCGAACGAGAGGATGGAGTTCCTCGGCGACTCGGTGCTCGAACTCGTCGTCAATGAGTATCTCTATTGTCATTTTCCGGGCTGCCGGGAAGGCGACCTCACGAAGCGGAAGTCGCTCATCGTCTCCAAGAACATCCTCTCGCGCACGGCGCGGCAGATGGGCCTCGGCCGGTTCCTCTACCTCAGCGACGCCGAGGAGGGCGCCGGCGGCCGCGACCGGTCCTCGATTCTCGCAGATGCCTTCGAGGCCGTGATCGGCGCGATCTACCTCGACAGCGGGTTGCCGGCCGCGGACCGGTTCATTGACCGGTATCTCCTGAACGGGGTGGACAAGATCCTCTCGGACTCCCAGCACACCAACCACAAGAGCCTTCTCCAGGAGTACGTCCAGGAGGAATTCAAGACGCACCCCAAGTACAAGATCACCGCGCAGGAAGGGCCGGACCACGAGAAGACGTTCACCGTCGAGGTAGCGGTGAAGGGCACCGTTCTGGGGCGCGGACGGGGCCACAACAAGAAGGAAGCGGAGCAGGACGCCGCTCGCGAAGCCCTCGCCCATTTCGATCGGGAGAGCGTTCCTCACGAGGAGGCGGGTTCTTGAGGCCGGTCCGGGCGGCGGCGGCCTTGATCGCTGCGGCGGCGATGATCGCGGCCTCCGGATGCGCGGGGACCGCGGG
>JAGVPR010000127.1 GCA_020052115.1 Candidatus Eiseniibacteriota bacterium | reverse complement strand
CTCTCGCTTCTGCGGCCGTCGGGATCGCGATGGGGACGGCCGGGACGGACGCGGCGCTCGAAGTGGCGGATGTCGCCCTCATGTCCGACGACCTCGGCCGGCTCGCGCCGCTCGTGCGGCTCGCGAAGAGCACGATGCGCGTCATCGCGCAAAACGTCACGTTTTCCCTCGTGACGAAGGCCGCATTTCTCGTTCTCGCCATCGCGGGCGCCGCGACGCTGTGGATGGCCGTGGCTGCGGACATGGGTGCATCGCTCCTCGTGATCTTCAACGGCCTCCGGCTCGCACGCGTCTCGCTCGCGCCCGGGGAGCCGCGCGGCGCGGCTTGATGAAAGAGGCCCGGCCGCGCTACGATTCGCTGTGTCCTTCCGGCCCGGCGATGACGCCGTCCGCCGGCAGTCCGTCGCCGTCATCGGGGTCGAATACGTTGATTCGCGCCGTACGAAGCGTCATCGCCGCCATCCTCGCGGCTCTCCCGGTCTTCGGGCTCACGCTGGCTCCTGCGGGCTGCGCAGGGAAGCCAGCCGTCCTGCGCATCTACTTCACCACCGATGTCTCCGGCTACCTCACCCCTTGCGGGTGACGGCACGAGCCCTGGGGCGGGCTGGCCCGGCGGGCCGGCTGGATCAAGCGGAACGCGACGAGCGGCGCCGCCATCGTCCTCATCGAGGGCGGTGATTTCGCCGCCGGCCGCGGCAACGAGCTGCGCACCGAGTACCTGCTCAAGGGGATGATGTCGCTGGGATACTCCGCGGTCGCGCTCGGCGAGCGGGACTTCCTGACCGGCGCCGCATTCCTGCACGACGTCGGCGACCGGCTCAACGTTCCCTTCGTCGCTTCGAACATCGAGCCGGAAGGAGGCGGTCGCCGGCTCGGAGAGCGCACCCGGATCGTGGAGGCCCGCGCCGGCCGGCGGATCGTGCGGGTGGGCATCTTCTCGGTGGCGAACGATCAGCCGTCTTTCTGGGAGTTCCAGAGCGACGTCCGCCCCGGGAATGCGCGCGAGGCCGCGCGGGCGGCCATCGCCGAGCTTCGCGGCCGTGTGGACGTGATCGTCTGCGTGGCGCACATGACACGGCTGCAGGCGCACCAGCTCGTCGAGAACGCGCCCGGAGCGGATCTCGTGCTCCTGGGGCACCAGCCTTCGGCGAATCGCGAGACGGACGTCATCGGCCGCACGGTGATCGTGGATGGAGCGCCGCAGGGGAAGCAGATCCGCGTCGTGGAGTGGGAAGTGGCGCCGAAGGGGAAGCAAGGCGGCGGCTGCCGCCAGTCGTTCTTCGCCCCTCTCGGCGATGACGTGCCGGATGACGAAGAGATCGCTGCGCTCGTCCGGGAGTACGAGGGGAAGATGGCCGGGCACGGCGCGTCGGGCCCCGAGGAGGTCGCATTCGTCGGATCCGAGTCGTGCGAGCAATGTCACGCGGACGCGTTCTACGTCTGGCAGGAGAGCGGGCACGCGGGCGCGTTTGTCACGCTCGAGGAATCCGGCCTCGCCGCCCCGGAGTGTCTTGCCTGTCATACGACCGGCTATCGCCACCCCGGCGGATTCGTGAACGAGGAGGCGTTTCCGGAGCTGGCGTCCGTCGGGTGCGAGGCGTGCCACGGGCCCGGGGAGAAGCACATCATGGCCCGGGCGCCGGCCGTTTCGCAGCTGCGGTCGGGCGGGACGCCGGTGTCGCCGGAGCAGGGGCGGTTGCAGGTGCCGAAGTCCGAAGAGTGTGTGACATGCCACGATGCGACGAACGACCCCGATTTCGATGTTTCGGCGGCGATGACGAAGATCGCGCACGGCCGCGGCGCTGCGCGTTGACGGGAGGCGCGAAGCGCCATAAGATGAAGCGGTCTTGCGCAAGTCGTCTTGGCACCCTCGGCTGGGAGGAACAACGATGCGGTGGTTCGTGATCGGCCTGGTGGTCGCGGTCCTGAGCGCGGCGGCGCCACGGCTTCGAGCGGAAGAACCGGCAGCTCCGGCGGACCCGTCGGCGGATGCGCTGAATGTCAAGCTCGCCCAGATGGCGGAGGCGGCGAAGCTGAACCCTCAGGATGCGAGAGCTCAGTACGAGCTCGGGAACGCCTACTATGACGCGGGCAAACTCCAGGAGGCCATCAAGGCCTATGAGCAGGCCGTTGCCGCGGACTCGACCCAGAAGGAGGCGCTGGTCAATCTAGGGAACGCCTACAACGAGAGCGGCAAGCTCCAGGAGGCGGTTTCGACTTTCGAGCGCGCGTTGCGCGTGGACCCCAGGGACGACAAGGCGCTGAGCAACCTCGGGAACTCCTACTACGCGCTCGGTCAGTACGACGACGGGATGAAGGCCTACAAGCGCGCGCTCGAGGTGAATCCCAAGTGCTTCCAGGCCCATTACAACATCGGCGTCGCGTTCGCGGACGCGGGCATCTTCCGCGAGGCCGTCCGCGAGTGGCTCAAGGTGATCGAACTGGCTCCGCCGGGCACACCGGATGCCGAGAGCGCGAAGGAGAACGTGAAGGTCATCGAGAAGATGCTCGGCGAGAAATACCTCGATGGGTCGAAGGGTCCGCAGGAAGGCGGTCATGCCCACGGGAGCGGCGGCCAAGGCGCGCAGGGCGGATCTCACTAGGAAGACAGCGGCGGGAAGGAGCGCATGATGTCGCTTGTCCGGCAACTCCAGGCCTATGGGCCGGCCGTGGCCCTCTCGGCGATCGCCTGCACGGCGATGGCGCAATCCGCCACGAAGCATGTCGAGGCGGTCGCGGAAGACCCGAAGGCGCCGGCAAGCGCTCCGGCCGGCAAGGAAATCGCGGTCATCCAGACGAAGTACGGCAGCATCGAAATCGAGTTCTTCGACAAGGATGCCCCCGAGCACGTGAAGAATTTCAGGAAGCTCGCTCGGGATGGGTTCTACGACGGAACCTCGTTCCATCGCGTGATTCCGAACTTCGTCGTGCAGGGCGGAGATCCGAACAGCACGGACTCGGATCCGACGAACGATGGCCAGGGCGGGCCCGGATACACGATTCCCGCCGAGATCAAGCAACTCCACAAGCGAGGGTGCGTCGCGGCCGCGCGGCTTCCTGATCAGGCGAATCCGGACAAGCGTTCCAGCGGGAGCCAGTTCTACATCTGTCTCAAGGATCTCCCCCACCTCGACCAGGGCGGCTACTCCGTCTTCGGGCGCGTCACCAAGGGCATGGACATCGTGGACAAGATCGCCGCCGACACGCGGACCAACGCTGGCAAGCCGAAGGATCCCGTCAAGATGGTGAAGGTCACCGTCGTGACGCGTTAGCGACCGCACGCCGGAGCCGCCCCGCGGCGATGCCGGTCGGCCCGCCGTCTTGCGTCCCCCGCCGACCCCGGAAATCCAGGTGCTCGAAGATGCCTCTCGCCGACCGAATACCCCCGCCCGGAGCGAGGATCGCCGTCGCGATGAGCGGCGGGGTGGACTCGTCGGTGGCCGCGAGCTTGATGAAGGAAGCCGGCTACGACGTCACCGGCGTGACCCTCAAGGTGTTCTGCCTCGGCCATCGCCCCGACGCCGAGCGGGCTTGCTGCTCTCTCGAGTCCATCGAGGACGCGCGTCGCGTCGCTCGCACCGGCGGTTTCCCGCACTACGTCTTCGACGTCGCCGAGCTTTTCTCCCGAGCGGTCATTGACCGCTTCGCCTCCGAGTATCTCGGCGGGCGGACGCCGAATCCGTGCATCCTCTGCAATCAGAATGTGAAGATCGGGCCGCTGCTCGAGAGGGCTCGCGGGCTCGGGTGCGAGTGGATCGCCACGGGCCACTACGCGCGAGTCATTGATGACGGCGGCGCCGCCTTCCTCGCGCGCGCCCGCGACGCGGAGAAGGATCAGTCTTACGTTCTCTGGGGTCTCGATCAGGGAGTTCTCGACCGGCTCGTGCTGCCCCTGGGTGGTCTTCGAAAGGTCGAGGTCCGAGCCGAGGCGCGCCGTCTCGACCTGGCGATCGCGGAGAAGCCGGAGAGCCAGGACATCTGCTTCGTCGCCGGCGATCGCTACGCGGAGTTCCTGGAAGAGCGTGTGCCGGCCGATGCGCCGCAACTCCACGAGGGGCCGATCTTCGACAGCAGCGGACGCGAGATCGGCCGTCATGGCGGTGTCGCGCGCTACACGGTCGGCCAGAGGCGCGGGCTCGGTATCGCGGGGGGCGAGCCGCTCTACGTGATCTCGATAGACGCGCCGCGAAACGCGCTTCGCGTGGGGCCCGCCGAGGCGCTTCGGGCCGGCGGACT
>JAGVPR010000397.1 GCA_020052115.1 Candidatus Eiseniibacteriota bacterium | reverse complement strand
GCGCGTCGTTGGCCGGCGTCGCATCCGATCCCGCGCTCGAGGGGCCCATCCGCGAGACGCTGGATCGCGTGCGGCGGCTCAAGGACGACTCGGAAGTCGCGCTCGTCTCTCGAGCGGCGGAAGCGACGGCCGCGGGGTTCGCAAAGGCGCGCGAAGTGATCAAGCCGGGGGTGAAGGAGCGTCGAATCCAGATCGAAATGGAAGCCGAGATGTCCCGCCGGGGCGCAGAAGGCACCGGCTTCGGCACGATCGTCGGCGCCGGCACGCACGCGGCAGTGCTGCACTTCGAGCCGGGCGACCGCGTGGTCGGAACGGGGGACCTCGTCCTCATAGATGCGGGCGCCGCGATCCACGATTACTGCGCAGATGTCACGCGCACGTTTCCCGCCGGCGATCGCTTCGCGCCGGAGCAGCAGGCCGTCTACGATCTCGTGCTCGCAGCACAGCTCGCGGCCGTTGATCGCTGCCGCGCCGGAACCGAATGGCACGACGTGCACCGCGCCGCCGCCGGCGTGTTCGGGCGGGGACTCCTGGACCTCGGCATTCTGCGCGGTTCTCTCGACGATCTCCTGGATGGCGGCGCTGTCGCGCTCTTCTTCCCGCACGGCATCGGCCACATGGTCGGGCTCGGCGTGCGCGACGTCGGAGGAAAGGTCCCGGACCGGCCCGAAGGCCGCCTGAGCTGCGGCGCCAGGGTTCGCGTGGACATGCCGCTCGAGCCGGGATTCATGATGACCGTCGAGCCGGGCCTCTACTTCGTCCCGGCCATTCTCGACGACCCCGAGCGCCGCGCGCGATTCAGAACGGCCGTGGCATGGGATGCGCTGGAGCGATGGCGCCCTGTGGGCGGCGTGCGCATCGAGGATGACGTGCTGATCACCTCGCAGGCGCCTCGGGTGCTGACGTCAATGATCCCGAAGTGATCCGTCCGGGCAGCCGATCACGAGGGGATGCTGGGCTTGTGCGCGGCCGCGCCGCTCTGTTGCCGGAAGAAGCATCGGGGCGCCGGGCTCGGTGCCCGGCGCCCCGTAAGAGTCGAAGAACGGAAGACCGCTACTTCGTCATGACCATCTTGCGCGTGATTGCCTTCTGATCCGCGCTCAGGCGGTAGAAGTAGATACCGCTCGAAACCGCGCGGCCCACGCCGTCCACGCCGTTCCACGCGACCGAGTGCTCCCCGGCCTCGCGAACGCCGTCCACCAGTCGCCGCACTTCCCTGCCGCGCACATCGTAGACGACGAGCGAGACCTGGCCGGCCTGCTTGACCGAGAAGCGGATCGTGGTCAGCGGATTGAACGGGTTCGGCGAGTTCTCGCCGAGCCACGTCGCGCGGGCTGCCTGGCCGTCGTTCACGGCGACCAGACCCGGGGTCACGGTGAGGTTCAGCGTGAGGTACTTGATCGGGAGGTTCGGGTCGTTCGAGTGCACCTCGAGGCTGTCCACATACGCCCCGACACTCAGCCCCGTAGCGTCGAACGTGAGCACCGATGTCTTGGTCCCGCCGTTCGGCGAAACGGTGTCGGTCAGCGGAGTCTCGCTGACCCACCCGATCGGGCCGCTCGCCTCGACCAGGTTGTACACGAGCGCATCCACCGTCCCCGTGTTGGTGACGATGAGGTTCGCGTTGGACTGCGTGTTCTGCGCCAGCGAGACGAAGTAGGTGAACGACGGGTTCGTCGTGATGTTCGGATAGGTCGCCGGCACCGACGTGGTCCGGATCCTCAGGTTCCAGTTGCCGTACTTGGAGACCACGCCCCAGGTCGCCGCGGTCGAGCGCCTGAGCCTCACATAGAGATCCTGTGTCGTGGCCGGCGTGTAGCTCGCTATGGCGCGCAGGAACTCGAACCGGTTGAACGACCCGGCGCCCGGATCGGTTTGATTGTCGTTCGTGCCGACCACGGCCCCGACGCTGTTCTGGATCTCGAGGACCGGATCAGCGCCGTCACGCATCGTGTTCGTTTCCACCTGATAAGCGATACCCGCGAGGCCCTGGATCCTCACCCAGTCCTCGTCCAGGTTCGGCCACGTCGTGTGGTGCGTCGTCCGCGCCATGCCGATGTCTTCGAAAGTGTGGTAGGTCCCCGGCGAACCGAACGAATCGTCGTTCTCGTACGCGTCATCGAGATACTCGATCCCGTGCAGGTTCTTCTCGACCTGTCCCAGTTCCGTCGCCTGCGACGGGACGACATTCGCGAGCCAGAGATCGTGGAAGTCCTCGTACGTCAGGTTGCCGCTGAAAGGCGGCTGCGAGAGGTATGTTCTCGTGAAAGACCACACCTCGAGATCCGTGCGGTCCATCTGGTAGCCGGGCTCGTCGTCCGTGCCCGGCGAATTGTCCGCGGTCGCGTTGCCGTCCGCAATGTCCCAGAGGCACGCCTGCACGGCCTGCTCGTTCGCCGCCCCACCCGGACCGTACAGCTCGAGGTCGTAGGAGAACGAGTACTGGCCGGTCGTCGAGTCTCCGGTCGAGTTCAGGTACACCTGAGGATGGTTGGTGCCCACAAACGAGCGCGCGCTGCTGCCGAAGAACGTCGGCCAGCCCTCGCCGAAGGAGAGCCGCGGGTCCTGCGCGCTGTCGCCGATATAGTGACCGCCGCCGGGATTGTCGCTGAATGCGCCGTAGGCGGACTGGACGAAGTGCCCGAACTCGTGCATGCAGATGGTGTCGTCGTACCCGAAATTGCCGCCGATATTCACGATGCCGTTGTAATAGGCGACGTCCGGGTTGGAATCGAGCGTGTAACGGATCCGCACTCCCGTAGGACGCGTTCCGGCCTGCATCGAAGCGATGAAGTCGGAGGCGTCGAGCACGCTGTCGTACAGGTTGAACGCCTCAGCGCCGGCGCGGAAGTGCATGACCACGGTGCCCATATCAATGGCCGTGTTCGGATCATGGCCCGCGACGAGGATGCCCTGGTAAGCGTGAACGGCCGTCGTGGCCCACTCCGTCACGTAATGGTTGAGATTAGCGATCGCCCCGCTCTGCGTCAGCGCCAGGATGGCGATGTCGCGGACCGAAGCATCCGTCACGGTGAAAGAGAAGTTGCCGTTGTTGTCCGTCGCGCCGGTCGCGAGGCTCGCGGAGGTCGTGTTGTCTATGACCCTGACGTCCACGAGGCGGACCGGGGCGCTGGGATGCGGACTCTGGAATCCGTTGATGTCTATCGGCAAGTTCTCGTACATGAACTTGCCCGAGACCTGGAAATCGGCGTGTGCCGGAACGGCGAGCACCGTCAGGACGGCCGCGCCGAATAGAGCGATGAATCGCTTCATGGTCGTCCCTCCTTTACTCGGCCTTGTAGATGACAACGTCGAGAGGCTCACCGTTTTCCTGGATCAGGGTGCGAGCTTCCGGCGGCCGCGAGTCCGGGGCACCCGGATCCACGTAAACGGAAGTCGCGCTGTTCAAGAGCCGTCCGTCCGGAAGCCGCGTGGTGATCTCGGCGCCGATGAAGGCCCCGCGATCGCCCGGCAGCACGATGGACACCGGGATCTCGACCACCTGCTGGTAGTCCAGACTGCCTTCCCAACGCGACATTCCCTTCGACAGCGCCGCGCCTTCGGGTACGGCGACCCTTGCCTGGATCTGAGCGCCGTCGGCCCCGGACGTGAGCACCAATCGCAGATCGGCCGGCCGGCCGACCACGGGCTGGCGATCGCCGGCGAACGTGGCGTGAACCGCTTGCCGCACGCCGACATCGAGCATCGGCATTTCGGCGGCGGTTCGGCGGACTACGGAACCATCGGCGCGCTGCTGGAGGTAAAGACCGGCTCCGAGCAGCGTCGCGGCGACCGCTAGCACTGGCAGAAACAGCACCAAGCGACGCGGCCGAGCCCGAAGGGTGGAACGTTCACGGCTCCGCGACATCGACTCCTCCTTGCCACCGCGACTGGCGCGGCGCGGCTCCGGGAGTGACCCGGAGGTTCACGGGATGTGTGGCCTAATGTGCAACTCAGTCCAGGTCGCGGGGCTACCGAACAAAACGCCCGCGTATGGGGGCCTTGGTATTATACCAGATTGCGGCTCTTTAGACGAGGTCCTTTTGAACGGATCCGTCACGCTTCGCCGCTCCCAGCTCACGAGCCTCGGCGCGACGGCCACCCCGCCGGTTGAAACCGGCCACCCGATCCTCTGATCGCCTTGGATGCCCAAGGGATTCGCCTCGGATCGGTTCGGCGAGTGACAAACGCACATTTCGTGCACTCCGCCGCCTCGGGGCGTCGAGGAAGGACGCAGAGGGACGACTGCGCGAGTTCGCTGCGAAGTCAGCGCCCCGGGGATGACCGCCGCGGACCGGCTTTCCGGAACAGCGAGAGTTCCTCCTTCCGATGGCGCTCGAGACTCCCGCACACGGCATCGCACAGGGCGAAGACCGTCGGATCGCCGATCGAGTAGTACACGTGAAGCCCCTGCTTCCGCCGTCGGAGCAGCCCCGCTCGTCGAAGGAGCTGCAGGTGTTTCGAGACGTTCGCCTGCGTTGTCCCCGCCTCCGAGACCAGCTCCATCACCGATTTCTCCCCGCCGGCGAGCGCCTGGAGCAGCCTCAAGCGAACCGGGTCTCCAAGAATGCGGAACCGCTCCGCCACCAGCGCCAGAGTGGACTCGCCCAGCGCCTTGATATTCCCGCCCACGGCAGCCCCTCCTTCTTTCTGAATCTTCTCATGAATCCATTATATTCGTCAGTGGTCATATAGTCAACTACTCCGTTTTCGCGGCCGGCCGGCCTGCGCGGCGCGGTTCAAACGGATACCCGTGTCCTGAATCGGGTCCTTTCCCTCTGGAGGTGCCGGATCGTGAAACGTCGCCGCGTCAAGGCCGCCGGGATCGGCGCCTGGGCCATGATCGCCCTCACTCCGCCTGCGGCTGCGGCGGGCCCGCTCACACTGGCGGAGGCCGCCGCACTTGCGCGACGGCACAATCCGACCGTCCTCGAGAGCGCGGCGCGCGGGGAAGCCGCGCTCGAGGCGCGACGGGAAGCGAGGGCCGCCCGGCTCCCCTCCCTCGAGATTGTCGAAACGGCGCTCCGCACCGATTCGCCCGCGGACGTCTTCGGGCTCAAGCTGACCGAAGAGCGCTTCTCCTTTCCGGCCTTCACGGCCGGCGACCCGAATCGCCCCGACCCGCTCGCGCACTACGCAACGCAGGTCCGAGCCTCCTTGCCGCTATTCACGGGCGGCCGGCTCACGGCCGGGATCCGTCAGGCGGATCTCATGTCGGATGCCGCCCACGCCATGAACCGTCACGCCGGGTCATCCGTCTCGCTGGCGGCCGTGAATGCCTTCATGGACGTCCTCCTCGCCGACGAGTCCGTCGCGCTGGCCGAACGCGCGCACGCGACGACATCCCGGCACGTGGAGCAGGCACAGTCGTTCTTCGACGTGGGCGTGATCGTGGAGAGCGATCTCCTCCAGGCCCAAGTGCACCTCGCCGTGATGGACGAGAACCTGATCAAGGCGAAGCACGGCGCCTCCCTGAGCCGCGCCGGACTCAACCGAGTCATGGGCGTCGACCAAGAAACCGCCGTGGAACTGGATCCGACTCTGCCGGAGCTGGAAACGGGAGAAGGCTCGCTCGACGAGGCTCTCGCGCATGCGATCGCGCGCCGCCACGATGTGCACGCCGCGCGCGCGCAGTC
>JAGVPR010000121.1 GCA_020052115.1 Candidatus Eiseniibacteriota bacterium | reverse complement strand
TCGTCGAGGCGGCGGATCAGCGCGCGGAGGTCGAGGCAGCGGCCGTCGAGTGCCTGCGCCTTTGCCGCGACGGGGGATACCGATTCCGCGACATCGCGGTTCTGGCGCGGGATCTCGAGCCGTACGCGGATCACATCACCGCGGTGTTCCGGGAGCTGGGGATTCCCGTCTTCATTGACCGGCGCCGCTCCCTCGCGCACCACCCGGTCGCGGAGCTTCTGAGATCGGCCCTCGACATCGTGCTGGACGATCGAGACCCGGCCCCCGTTCTTCGCTATCTGAGAACCGATCTTGTGGTCCCCTTTGATCTTCGTGACGATGTGGACCGGCTGGAGAAGCAGGCGCGCGCGAGAGGACTTCGAGCCGCGGATCTTCTTCGAGAGCCCGCGCTCAAAGCGATCTCCGATCTTCGCTCCGCGCTTCGCGCCGGGAGCGAATGGACGCCGCGGTCGATCACCGAGAGGCTCTTCGAGCATCTCGAAGCGCTCGGTGTCGCAGCGTGTCTCGATGGCTGGTCGCAGGAGGCGGGCGGAGACGGCTCTCCGTCGGCGATCGAGGCCGAGGTGCGGGCGGCCGGGCACCGCCAGGCATGGAACGGCGTCGTGGATCTCTTGGATCAGATCGTCGCCGCGCTGGGAGAGGAGCCGGTCACCCTGAGGGCCTACACGGAAGCGCTCGCCGCGGGGCTCGACGCTCTGAGCGAAGCGCTTCCGCCGCCGGCGCTGGATCAGGTTCTCGTCGGCTCCATCGAGCGGTCCCGCCATCCGGAGCTTCGCGTCGCGTTCGTGCTCGGCCTGAACGATGGGCTTTTTCCGCGCGTCCGGTCCGAGGACGCGATCCTCCGCGACGAAGACCGCGTGGCCCTGGGCCGCGCTGGTTTGGAAGTAGCGCCGACGCGCGAGAGCGAGCTTCTGAACGAGCGGTACTTCTTCTACATCGCCGCCACGCGCGCGCGCGAGCGCGTGATCTTCAGCTTCTCGCGCACGAACACCGAGGGGCGTCCGCTTGGAGCCTCTTCGTACTGGATCGAACTGAAGAAAGCCTGCGCGGGAGCGACGCTCCAAGCGTTCCCGGGCGCGGAGTGGGACGGCGATGTGACGCCGGTGCGGCTGGCGGGGGCGGTGGCGGCGGCGCTTCGATCCAAGTCGAAGGATGAGCGCCCGCGCGCGATGGCCGTCTACGATGCGATGCTCGCTCGTCCCGTGTTCCGGAGCGCGCTCGAACGCGTCCTCTCGGGGGTCTCCCCTCCGATGCCGGAGCGGATCTCCGAGGAAGACGCCCGGGCGCTCTACGGAGATCCGCTCGTCGTGAGCGCCTCGCAGATCGAGTCGTTCGGCAAGTGTCCGTTCCAGCATTTCGCGAAGTTCGGCCTCCGCCTCGAGGAAACGGAGGAGTTCGAGCTCCAGCCGCGCGATCTCGGCGACATCCTCCACAAGGCCCTGCGCGCGTTTGCCGAGGAGATGTTCCGGCGAGAGCACGGGTGGCACGAGATCGCCTCGGAGGATCGCCACGACTTGGCGGGAGCGGCGTTCGATGATGCGGTCGCCAAAGCGCGCGGCGTGGACTTCTGGAAGATCGCGCGCAATGACGAGAGGCGCCGCTGGATGCGCCGCGACTTCCTGCTCCTCGTGGACCACCTCGCGCGCGCAAGCGGCGCGAGTCCCTTCCGGCCGCGGGCCGTCGAGCTGGCCTTCGGGAGGCCGGGTGACCCGCTCCCGCCTGTCCGTCTGACGCTCCCGTCGGGCGGCGTCGCCGAGCTCCGCGGGACGATAGATCGCGTGGATTTCATGGAGGACGGCGCCGGGCTCCTCGCCCTCGCGATTGATTACAAGAGCTCGAAGATCTCGTTCGAGATCGTGGAGACGGCGGAGGGCGTATCGCCGCAGCTCGTGCTCTATCTGCTCGCGCTCTGGCGCGGCGGCGCTGCGCGTTTCGGCGCCCCGGTGACACCGGCGGGCGCTCTCTACCAGCCTCTGCGCTGGGGGTTTCTCGACGGCAAGAAGGGGGAGCAGGCGCCGATCGCGGGGACGCCGGAGTTCGAGACGGCGCTCGCGAAGAAGCTCGAGGCGGCTGGATTCGGAGACGAAGCGATGCTCTCAGAGAACGACTACTTCGGATTCGGCGGCGGCGAGGACCTCCTCCCCCCGGGTGCGCTCTCTCCGGCTCTCGTCTCGGTGGAGGACGATCTCCGCAAGACCTGTGAGCGGATTCTCGCGGGGGAGTGCGATGTCCGCCCCTACGACGGCGGCGGGAGGAATCAGCGGGCGTGCACCTACTGCGCGTTCGTGAGCGTCTGCCGGTTCGAGTGGGGCCTTCGCAGGCCGCGCTACCCCGAACTCCATGACACACAGGCAGCCTGGGCCCGGTTGATCGCCGGCCACTCGCCGGGATCGCACGGCGCCGGATCCGCCGCGGGGACAAAGCGATGAGCGGGACGGACTGGACGAAGAACCAGCTCGACGCGATCCAAAGCGACAAGCCGCGAACGCTCGTCTCGGCGTCCGCGGGCTCCGGCAAGACGAAGGTCCTCGTCGAACGCTATCTCTGGCTCGTGGAACACCCGACCAAGCCGGTGCCGCCCTCCAGGATCCTCGCGGTCACCTTCACCGAAGCGGCCGCGTCGCAGATGCGTTTTCGCATCCACGAGCGCCTGCGTGAACGCGTCCGCGAGCGCCCGGACGATCCGCGGGCCCGCGAGGACCTCGCCGCCCTCGACGGCGCTCCGATCTCGACGATCCACTCCTTCTGCCGCAGGCTCATCGCGAGCGAGTACCGGGTTCTGGGACTCGATCCCGCATTCACTCTGCTGGGCGCCGAGGAGGCGAAGGTCCTCAGGAAGGAAGCGCTGGAGCGGGTCCTCGACGCCCTGTATGCGCTCGATGACGATTGGGGGAAGGCGTTTCGCGATCTCGTCGGCAGGTGGGCGGACAAGGATCTCGACGGGCAGCTCACGGAGTTCGTCCTGGACACGCGCGAGTTCCTGGCGAGCCTTTCGGACCCGAAGGCGTGGCTCGACAGGGCGGCGGCGCCATACCGGGAAGCTGCCGCGGGCGTGAGAGGCGGCGATCTCGATAGCCGGATCGCTCAACTCGCGGCCGCGGAGCTTCGGATCGCCGCCGATGGGTTCGACGCCGTCGCGGAGTTCGCCTCGGCCGGCGGCGCT
>JAGVPR010000200.1 GCA_020052115.1 Candidatus Eiseniibacteriota bacterium | reverse complement strand
GAGCAGGCCGCCCAGCGCCGATCGCAGCGCCACGCGCGGCGCCTCGTACGGTTCGAGCACGAGCCGCACCAGATTCTTCTTCTTCGCGAGCGCCTCGAGCGCCTCTTCATCGAACGACGGCGCCGCCACGACCTCGAGGAAGATCTCCGCCAGAAGCCGCGACGATTCCGCGTCCAGCGGGCGGTTCACGAGCACGATGCCGCCGAACGCGGAGAGCGGATCGCCGGCGAGCGCCCGGCGCACCGCTTCGGGGAGCGACGCCGCCAGCGCCGCGCCGCAGGGGTTATTGTGCTTCACGACGATCGCCGCGGTCTCGTCGAACTCCGCGAGAAGCGCGCGCCCCGCCTCGAGATCGAGGAGATTGTTGTACGAAAGCTCCTTCCCTCCGAGTTGCCGCCACGGCTCGCCGCGCCCGGCTTCGCGGTAGTACCCCGCCGGCTGATGCGGGTTTTCGCCGTAGCGCAAAGAGCGCACGCGCCGCTGTGAAAAGACGAGTGATTCGGGAAGCCCGCCCTCGCCTTCGCGCCCCATCCACGACGCGATCGCACCGTCATAGGCCGCGGTCCGCCGGAACACCTTCGCCGCCAGCGCCGCCGCGCGGTCGTTCGAGACGCCGCCCTGCGTTCCAATCTCCGCCAGCACGGGAGCGTAGTCGTCCGGATCGCAGATCACGACGACGTGCTCGTGGTTCTTCGCCGCCGAGCGAAGGAGCGCCGGCCCGCCGATGTCAATCTCCTCGATCACCCCCGCCCGCGCAGCTCCCGCGCGTGCCGCCGCAGACTCGAACGGATAGAGGTTCACGGCCACGAGGTCTATCGGCGAAAAGCCCTGCGCCGCCATCGCGCTCTCGTCCTCGGCGCGGCCGCGGCGGAAGAGGATCCCGGCGTGGACGGCCGGATGCAGCGTCTTCACGCGCCCGTCCAGCATCTCCGGCACGCCCGTGACCGACGAGATCTCCGTCGCCGAAACGCCGGCCGCCGCCAGCGCTCTCGCGGTGCCGCCCGTCGAGAGGATCTCGACGCCCATCCGCGCGAGCCCGCTCGCGAATTCCACGGCCCCCCGCTTGTCCGAGACCGAGAGAAGGGCGCGCTTCACGCGAATCATGACCGCCTCCCGACCACCGCGCACTTCACGCGAATCATGACCGCCTCCCCAGCTCCACGCCCCCCACGGAAAGACCCTCGGCGCTCACAGTCGGCCCGCCTCCCACTTCGGCGCCGCGTCGTCGCCGACGATCCGCCGGAACGCTTCCGAGTAGCGCGCTACCGCACCCTCGATGATCTCGGGCGGCAACGGCGGCGCGGGCGAGCTGTGATCCCATCCGGTCTGGTTCAGATGCTCCCGGACGTACTGCTTGTCGAGCGGATCAATCTCGGCGCCGCCCTCCCACTCCTCGCGCCTCCAGAAGCGCGAGGAGTCCGGCGAGAGCGCCTCGTCAATGAGCCGCACCTCTCCGTCCACGACGCCGAACTCGAACTTCGTGTCTGCGATCACGACGCCTCTCCCGATGGCGTAAGCACTGGCGGCGCGGTAGATTCCGAGACTCATATCACGCAGTTTCGACGCCAGCACAGCCCCGGCCGACGCCTCGAATTCCTCAAAGGTGATGTTCCGATCGTGGCCGGCTTCCTCCTTGGTCGCCGGAGTGAAGATCGGCTCGGGCAGGCGCGCGAACTTCCGCAGCCCGGGCGGCAGCCGAACGCCCGCGGCCACTCCGCTCGCGCGGTACTCCGCCCATGCGCTTCCCGCGAGGAAGCCGCGCACCACGCACTCGAAATCCACGCGGCGGCCCGAGCGGACCAGCATCGAGCGACCCGCGAGCAGCCCGCGGTACGGGGCGAACCGCTCAGGGAAATCGTCGGGATCATCCGTGAGAAAGTGCGTCGGCACCCGCCCCTCGAGCCCCCGGAACCAGAAGGCGCTCATCCGCGTCAGTATCTCGCCTTTGCCGGGGATGCCGCTCGCGAGCACATGGTCGTATGCCGAGATGCGGTCGGTCGTGACCATGAGGAGCCGGCCGTCTCCGGCGTCGTACATCTCACGGACCTTGCCCGTGTGGAGCGGCTTCAACCCGTCCATCTCGATCCGCACGATGGCCGGCTTCACGTTTTCTCATCCGCCGACAAGAGCCGGTAGAGATGCCGGAGCTGGTTGACCTGGCCGTAGTGACCTGCCGTGTGCTCCAGGATGTGATAGAGGATCCACCGCACGTTGAACTCTTGCGACCGGGCGCCGCGTCGCCGCGAGATGATCCGGTCGTGGTCGCCGTCCGTGAGTCCCTCGAGCGTTCGGCGCACGTACGCCCGCGCCTTCACGATCAGGCCGTCGAAGAACGCAAGGTCCTTCGCCCTGAGCGCCGCCGGCGGCCGCCCGCCTTCAGGCAGCGGCATGCCGTCGTCGTCGCTTCCGATTCCGAGCACGCTCTCGAAATCGTACTTGTCCAGCCCGAGCGGCCCGACCTGCACCCAGTACACCTCGACGAGAGCGAGGTGAGCGAGGAGCATCCCGATCGTGTTCGCCCCGGGAGCGGGCTGCCACGCGATCTCCTCCGGCGTGAGTCCGCGCGTGTGCTTCGCGAGCCGCCCGTGTAGATCGTCCATCTGCGCCATGAACAGCGCCGCCTCGCGCGAACGGAATCCCGGCGGGGCTTCCAGCACGTCTCTTTCGATATCAGCCATGGATCACCTCCGTGAAGCGCGCACCACATTCAGACACGAGTCGCCTATGCGGGCCGCGACCATGCCCGGCGGCCGGCAACGAGGTTGACCGCCTCGACGATGAGGCGGTGCTCCTCCTCGAGAATCCGGGCCGAGAGCGTTTCTTCCGTATCGCCTTCCAGCACCGCCACGGGGACCTGCGCGATGATGGGGCCGGCGTCAACCTTCTCCTCAACGAAGTGTACGGTGCAGCCGCTCACCTTGACGCCGTGTTCGAGTGCCTGGCGTTGCGCTTTGAGACCGGGAAACGACGGCAGGAGCGATGGGTGGATGTTGATGATGCGGCCCCGGTACGCCTCGAAGAAAGGACGGTGCACGACGCGCATGAAGCCGGCCAGCACGACGAGTTCCACGCCGCGATCGCGGAACGCGCGAACGTACGCGCGCTCCTCCTCCTCGCCGAGTCGCGTCTTGAATGGACCCGGGGGGAGGTGAAGAGCCTCGACCCCGTGCCGTCTCGCATGCTCCAGCGCCGGCGCCGTGGGGACATCGGAGATCACGACACGGAGGGCCGCTTCGAGCTGTCCCTCGTCCTGAGCCTCGAGAAGGGCCAGCAGGTTCGATCCGCGGCCGGAAGCGAGAACTCCGACGGCCGTCCGGCCCGATCCGTGGCGATCGTTCGCGGTCATCGCGCACAGCTATAGCACAGGCGCGCGGCCGGAACAAGCCAGCCTCGACCATGATCCGGCGCCGACGCTTCGCCACCGCACCCCCGAGCGGCGCACCTCCACGATCGCGGCCCCGGAGTCGTCCGTTCGGTGAACGGTCCCGCAATGGCGAAGGAGCCTCTCGATGATCGGAGCGCACGGCAGCCCGTGCCGGTTCGCCTTGCCGACCGGCACGATCGCCAGCGCCGGGCTGAGCGCCGCGAGAAATGCCTCGCTCGACGACGTATCGCTCCCGTGATGGCCCACCTTGAGCACCTGAACGGCTCCCGCGGCGTGCGCCGCCACGATGGACGTCTCCGCCGCCACTTCCGCATCCCCCGTCAGGACCAGCCTCCCCTCCCCCGCCTCGACCGCGAGGACGAGCGACATGTCGTTCGGATTCGCCGCCGGGTGATCCGTCGGGGGGTGAAGAACACGCACGCGGACCTGAGAGCCAAGCCGCAGCGTCTCGGGGGAAGCCAGCGCCCGGCGCCCGATCCGGAGCGAATCCGCCGTCGCCAGGAGCGCGACGTACGCCTCCTCAAGGGGCCCGCGCGCCCCCGTGACGTAGATCGAATCCACACGCGTCGCGCGAAGCACCGCCGGCATCCCTCCGTAGTGATCCTTGTGCGGGTGCGTTACGACCACCGCGGAGAGCCGCCGAATCCCGCTCCGCCTGAGAAACGGCACGATGCGCGAGGCGCCGGCGTCGAAGCTCCTGTCCGCATCACCGGCGTCCACGAGAATCGCGCCCCATCCGGGGACCTCGAGAACGCAGGCGTCGCCCTGGCTCACGTCCAGTATCGTCGCCCGAACCAGGAGATCGTCGGCGAACCTCGGGAGCCCTGCAAGGAAGAGCCCGGTCGTCAGGATGACGGCCGCCCCGGGCGCGATCCGTGCCCGTCCCTTCGCCCGGAACATGACCACGAGCGCCCCGACGTGCACCACGCCCAGCACGAAGGGAACGGCCGGCGTCGCCAGGGGCGGCCCGGCGGTCCTTTCCGTCAAGAGCGCCACGGCGAAGAGCCCGCGCTCCAGGAGCCAGAACGAACCGGCGAACACCGGCGCCAGAGGCGGAAACGCCATCTGCGCCGCGACAACGAGAAGCCCCGCGGGCACGATGGCGCCGGCGACGGGCAACGCCGCAAGATTTGCGAGCGGCGCCGCGATAGGCACGCAACCGAACTGTCGCGACAGGATCGGGAGAACGAACTCCTGCGCGGCCGTCGAGAGAAGCAGCGGCCCGCCGATCCACAGAACGAAGCGGCCGTGACGGCCCCTCATCCACGCCGAGGCGACCACGAGGCCCGCCGTCGCCGCGTACGAGAGCTGGAAGCCCGCATCCAGGAGATCGAACGGGCGCCATGCGAGAAGAATCACGGCCGTCATCGCCAGGTGGCGGAGCGCGGGTGCGCGCCGGTCGAGAAGACGCCCGGCGATCACCAGCTCGGCGGCAAGCGTCGCGCGCGCCACCGGCGGACCGAAGCCCGCAAGGAACCCGTACACCAAGAGGAACACCGCGAGGGTGAGCTGACGCGTTCGCGGCGAGAGGCGCACCAGGCTCAGCGCCGTCATCGCGAACCCCGCCACGATGACGACATGCATCCCGGAGATCGCAAGGATGTGCAGGAGCCCCGCGTCCCGAAGCGAAGCCGTGTCCTCGGGGGCGATGCGGCGCCTCTCGCCGAGGACGAGCGCGCCGAAGGTGGCCCTCGCGCGACCGTCGAAGAAGGCGTCGGCGCCGCGAAGAAGCTCCGCGCGCAGCTCGGCTAGCGCAGCGCGAAGCGGATCCCGCCCAGGCGGACCCGGAACCGGCTCGACGCGAAAACCCGGGGCG
>JAGVPR010000382.1 GCA_020052115.1 Candidatus Eiseniibacteriota bacterium | reverse complement strand
GGCGCTCGTCGTGTGGGGCGAGGTCGAGCCGCGGCACACGCGGCAGTCGGGAGAGGATCTGGTGCGTGGAATCCCGGGGGCGGCCCGCGCGACGATTCCCGGGGCGAACCACCTGGGCCCTCTCTCGGCGGCGCGGCGGTTCAATGAAACGGTGGGGGGGTGGCTCGCCGGGATCTGAGCCGGCCCTCCGGCATTCGACCGGTCTGCGTGTGCGAAGTGACCGGAAGGGCTACGACGGCTCGGCCGGTTGCACCCTCTCCGCGACCCGGTCGCGGACCCACCGGCCGGCTTGGGCCGCGAAGACAGAGCCGACAGCGCTCGCGGCGCCTCCGGCGACGACACGAAAGAGCCTGCTCCGTCCGGCTCGAACGAACATGATCGCGATCGCCAGAGCCCCCGCCCCCACGACGACGGCGGCCAGGGGGTTGCGGCGAGCCCAGCCGACGGGCGACACCTTCTCCTGTATGGACTGGCCAAGCAGGCCGACGTCCTTCGTGAGGGCCCGCAGATTCCCTTGCAGCGACTCGAGGATCTCCTCGCGGGACCGCAGATCGCTCATCGCTTCTTCCCCCCGCCGGAACCCATCACCGCGTACGCGACGGTCGCCGCGATCAAGAGGAAGGCGAGGCCTACCACGAGATATCCGCCCGGCCTTCCGAGCGTGTGCGACAGATAGAGCGCGAGCCCGTTCGCGATGAGGAGCAGCCCGACGAGAGCGGCGACGCTCGCCATCATGAATCCGAAGAGCCTGCGCAGGACGCTCTGGATCTCCTCTCGGACGGTGAGTCGAACGAGATCGGTGCTGTCCTGAAGCAACCCGCCCATGCTCTCCGCGATGCGGCCGAATGTGGCTCCCACGTCGGCGGACGGGTCGTCCGGCGGTGTGCCGCCGGCTGCCGTCTTTTCTCCGATCACGATGTCGCCTCGTGCGTGTCCGACTCCATCGTCTCCCCGCGGGCGCGCCTCACGACGCGGCCGCCTGCTTCACGCAGGCGGGTCACGGCGTCGGCCGTGTCCTCGCGCAGCTCGCGGCCCTTGCGCCGCAGGTCCTCGCGCGTTTCACTGCCCGCTTTGGGGGCATAGAGGATGCCCAGAACAGCGCCGACCGCCGCGCCCACCAGGATCCCGGCGGCGAAGCTCATGTCCAAGTTCACCTGAGAACGACTCATGACGAGACCTCCTTGGGCGGGTGCCGACCCGCCGTACGGCCTTCAACCAGCGACGGCGCCCCTCCGGAATCATCGGCCGTGAGGCGAGCTTTCTCCAATCCGGAGGCCATCGCTTGACCTGTCGAGATGTTGACCCCGAGGATGCGCGCGAGGCAATCGAA
Organism: Candidatus Eiseniibacteriota bacterium; assembly: GCA_020052115.1. GTDB lineage: Bacteria > Eisenbacteria > RBG-16-71-46 > JAGVPR01 > JAGVPR01 > JAGVPR01. Next base: position 3,225 of record JAGVPR010000382.1, on the reverse strand, counting down.
GACGTGGGAATGCAGGGGAAAAAACCGGGGCGGCCCGCCCTTGGACGATGGGCAGGCTCTCACCGTCTGACAGGCCGACCTCAGGCAGGAGGTCCCAGGACCGCCCCGGAAACGCCAAGCGTTTTCGTGGTTGGAGGGGGGACGTGTCGAGCTGAGAGAAGGCTCGACCCTCGGGTCCTGAGACGAACCGGGCCCCGGCACCGATCCGCTCCGCTGAGGCGGAAGGCAGTCGCTTCAATCCGCACCTGGAGTATAGCCAGGTCGGCTGATCCGGGCATCGGGGGCCACGGGATTTCTTGACCACCAGGATCGTGCCGAGGCGGGAGCCGGAGCGCCCGGAGGCGCCATGCTATTCTCTCGTAGCGTCTTTCCTCTGCCTGTCGCGCCCCGTGCGCGTTCGCTCCGGGTGTTATTTGGAGGGATTAGTCGTGATTCAACGCGCTTCGGATTCCGGCCAGCCATCCTCGGCCGGCCGGCCGGCCCATCGCGGTCTCCGGCATCTGGCCCTTCGGGTTTGCGATCTCGAAGCCTCGGTTCGGTTCTACACCGAGATGCTCGGCTTCCGGCTCGAATGGCAGCCCGATCCCGAGAACGCCTACCTCACGTCCGGCACGGACAACCTGGCGCTTCACAGCGTGGCATCGCTCCCCGGGGAGCCGGGGGCGCTCGATCATCTGGGTCTTCTCGTTGACCGCCCCGAGGACGTGGATGCGTGGGCGTCCTATCTCACCGCTCGCGGCGTGCTGCTCGAGAAGCCGCCTCGCACGCACCGCGACGGCGCTCGCTCGTTCTACTTCCCGGATCCCGACGGGAACGTGATCCAGCTCATCTACCATCCGCCGATCTCGGGGGGGTAGCACCGCGGCGCGCGCGTGGATCCGGTTCGAAAGCGGGGAGATGAGCCGCGCACGAAGGGTATGACGCCACCCGCGGAGCGGAAGTAGGAGTTACGTCTTCCTTTCCTTCTTCTCCGCGGCGGGGAAGAGGATGTTGTTGAGGATGAGGCGGTAGCCCGGCGAGTTCTTGTGAAGCGCGAGGTTCGTCGGCGGATCGCCGACGGCATGCTGGTAGTCCTCGGGGTCGTGACCGCCGAGGAACGTGATCGTGCCCTTCCCGTAGTTCGAATGGACGTACTTCACCTCGTTCATGCCCTCGACCTCGCCGAGGATCGTCACGGCCGGTTTCACGAGGTTCTTGAAGAAGCCGGTGGTCTGCCCCAGGAAGCCGTTCACCACCGAGACGTGGTCCTGGACGAGCATCGTCGGGACCGGGTCCATCTTCGCGGAGAAGTTGAAGAGCGTGAAGTAGTCCGCTTCGGCGCCGCGGAGGGCGGCGTAGTTCGAGGTGTCCAAGCTGCTGAACTCATAGACGTACGGGTTCATCTCGAGCGTGAAGTCGGAGAAGACGAGGCACTTCGAGAAGTCGAGCCACTTCGCGGCGTCGGCCGCGGCTGCATCGCCGTCGTACTCGCGCGGCACGATGTCCACGCCCTCGGCGGCGAGGGCGATGTCGAAGGTGTCGGTCCCCGAGCACATCGCGAAGACGAACCCGCCCTTGCCGATGTACTCCTTGATCGTCCTGGCCACCGATTTCTTCAGCTCGGACACCTTCTTGAACCCCAGACGGCGAGCCGTGTTGTCGGCCAGCTTCTGCTGGTTCAGGTACCAATCGGCGTTGCGATAGGCGGCGTAGAACTTCCCGTACTGCCCGGTGAAGTCCTCGTGGTGCAGGTGGAGCCAGTCGTACTCTTCGAGCTGGCCTTCGAGAACCTCCTCGTCGTAGATCCGCGTGTACGGGATGTCGGCGTAGTCGAGCGCGAGGGCGACCGCGTCGTCCCACGGCTCGTCCTCGACGTCGGGCGGCGCATAAACGGCCACCCTCGGCGCGGTCTCGAGAAGCACGACCTCCATGTTCTGCCCCTCGATCTCCGCGTAGATAGCGCTCACCTGGCTGCCGGTCGTCTCCTCGAAGAGGACCCCGCGGAATCCGGCCTCAGTGCGGTTCTCGGCGCGGTCCTCGATGAAGAACGAGCCGCCGCGGTAGTTGAGAAGCCACTCGGTGGTTTGTCCGTGAGTGAGGCACCAGAAGACCAGCCCGTAGGCCTTGAGGTGATCGGTCTGAGCGAGATCCATCGGGACGAGGAGCTTCGCCCATCCCGGCGAGGCCGCCGTCAAGAGGAGGATCACCGCGAGAAGGACGGCGCGCCTCATGAGCCGATCTTCCGGCGCAGATCCTCGGCCGTCCCGCGCACCTCTTCGGCGTCCAGGGACTGCGGGTACTGCGTGAGGAGCGCCTGGTACTCGCGGACCGCCTCTTCCGGCTTGCCGGCCGCGCGCCACAAGTCTCCCGCGCGCCGGAACGCCCGAGGGGCGTACTTGCTCTTCGGCATGTCGGTCGCCAGCGCGTGGAAAGCCTGGGCGCCTTCGATCGAGCGGCCCGCCTCCGCAAGGATCGCCGCGACGCGGAAGCGCGCGTCGTCTAAGATGGGAGCCTCCGGGTTCTCGGTTACCATCTTCTGGAGCCGCGCCACCGCACCGTCGGAATCTCCAACGCGGGCACGGTATTCGGCTTCGCCGAAACGCTGCAGCAAGTCGCCGCCGCCTTCGGAGTTCTCCTGGAGCAGGAAGATGCGGTCAATCGCGTCGTCCACGAGCCGGCCGGCCGGAAACGACGAAGTGAGCGCGAGGTACTCGGCCGCCGCTTCCGGCACCTTGCCCTGGTAGAAGAGAAGCTCCGACTTCTCGAACGCAACGCGCTCCTTGCCCGCCTCGCCGGGGCTCGCGAGCGCCAGCTCGTCGAGGATCGCGGCCGTCCGTTCGAAGTCCCCCATGCGGAGGACACAATCCGCCTCGTAGAGGAGCAGAGACTCACGGTCTTCGGCCGAAAGGCCCTTCTTGTCCACGGCCGCGTACTCCGCGAGCGCGGCGGCGTAGTCGCGAAGCTCGGTCTGGTAGACCTTCCCGGCCAGCAACCGCCCGCGGAGCGCTTCGGGGACCCCGGGTTTCGCGGCCGCTTCCAGATAGGCCGCGAGCGCGAGCTGCGGCTGCTTCGTCTCCGCGTACATGTCGCCGAGAAGAAGGAGGAGCCGCGGACGGTACGAGGCGTCCGGATAGGCCTTGCGGAGTTCCTCGCCCAGGGCGAGGGCGACGTCACGCCTGCCGGTCGCGCGCGCGCGGCCGAGCAGCGAGAAGAGCATCTCGCCCTTCTTCCCGCCCGCGGCGTCCG
>JAGVPR010000050.1 GCA_020052115.1 Candidatus Eiseniibacteriota bacterium | reverse complement strand
GCCCCCAAATAGCAACGCGAAGGGAAGCGAACATGACGGTACGCGAATTCCAGGAGAAGATAAGAGACATCTACTTTGAGAAAGACAACGGGCGCGGCGTCGCCGGCGTCCCCACGCCGGTGCCGCAGGGCGAGCGCGGGACGATAGATGCCGAGCGTCTCGGCACGCATCACGCGTCAAACCTGCGCACGATGTTCTGGAACTTCGGCATGGTGGGTGATTACCCCCGGGACCCGAGGAACACGGATCTCAGCGTCTTCCACTCGGTCGAGGTCCCCAAGGGAAGCGGCATCAACTACAGCGATGGAATCACTCCGTTCGTGCTCACGAGGATCGTGCAGCGTAACGGCCTCGAGGCCTACATCATGGAGACCGGCTTCCGCGAGCGCCAGGCCTATAGCCCTCAACACAACCGCATGATGCGCTTCGAGCCGCGCATGGGATACATCCAGCCGAGCCCTGTGAAGAACCCGGCCCGCTCCCCGGCCATCAGCCACGACCCGCGCACGTGGCCCGATTCCTGGCCGGACAAGCTCGACGACCCGTACGACAAGGGCTGGGAAGGATCGTGGAACGGGTACTTCGGGAAACGGACGGCGGCCGATCAGGAAAGCTACATGGTCATGGACGACGATTTCTACGACGCGTGGGATTACTTCCCGGACAGTCGCGACTCGACGCGAAACGGCCTGGGCCTGCGTGTCGAGGTGCGGGGCTTCCAGTGGGCCAACCCGCAGGCGTCGAACGTGATCTTCTGGCACTACGACATCACGAACGAAAGCACGACTGACTACGACGACGATATGATCTTCGGCCTGTACATGGACTCCGGCGTCGGCGGCTCGATGCAATCCTGCGACGGCATCTTCGAGTCGGACGACGACAACGCATTCTTCGATCGCCGGTTCAACGACCAGGTCATCAACCTCGTCTACACCTGGGACAACCGCAACACGGGCGTCGGACTCGGGGGCAATTGCGAGAAGACGGGCTACCTCGGCTATGCCTATCTCGAGACCCCCGGCAAGCCCACAGACGGCGCGGACAACGACGAGGACGGCATCACCGACGAGAAGCGCTACAGCGCCTCCGGCGACACGATCGCGATCGTGGGTCGTGACGCCATCCTCCAGTACGCGCAGACGCATTACGACATGGCCCGCTTCACCGCCGAGTACGGCCCGATTGCGAACCGTCTGGCCTACAGGGCAGGCGTCTGGTGGATCGGCGACGAGGACATGGACTGGAGCGCCGACTTGCACGACACCGGCGCCGACGGGGTGTGGGAGACATCGGACTTCGGCGAAGGCGACGGCAAGCCGACCGACGGCGAGACGAACTTCGACCGCACCGATCTCCACGAGTCGGATCAGATCGGCCTCACCGGGTTCAAGATGAACCGGATCGCGCCCGGGATCGGCAGCCCCTCCGATGTAGACAACGTTCTCTTCTACACGGAGTCGGCGTACAACTGGCCTGAGCGGCTCTTCCGCAAGTTCACGAGCGAGAGCGAGGCGGAGCGCTTCGACCTCCCGCTCGTCCTGAATTACAACATCGGATTCCTCTTCGCCTCGGGCCCATTCACACTCAAGGCGGGCCAGACGGAGCGGTTCAGCCTCGCCCTCGCCTACGGCGGAGATCTGGACGAGCTGCGCCGGACCGTGCGCACCGTCCAGCAGATCTACAACGCGAACTACCAGTTCGCCGTGCCGCCTCCGCCGCCCACCGTCTCCGCCGAGACCGGTGACGGCTACGTGCGACTTTCGTGGAACGATCTTCCGGAGCGCGCGGTGGATCCGGTGACGTACGAATTCGACTTCGAGGGATACAGGATCTATCGCTCCACCGATCCCGACTTCCGAGATCCGCGGGTGGTTTCCACCGGGACCGGCTCAGGTCCGCTCGGAAACGGCCGGCCGATCGCGCAGTTCGACCTCGCGGACAGCATCAAGGGGTTCTCGCCGCAGTCGGTCGAAGGGGTTTCGTATTACCTCGGGCTGGACACCGGCCTTCGTCATACGTGGACCGACACGACGGTCACGAACGGCCAGGAGTATTACTACGCCGTTTGCTCCTACGATTACGGATCGGATTCGCTCGGCTTCTACCCCTCCGAGAACGCGATCAATGTCTCGCGCACGCCCCGCGGGGGCACGATCCTCCCCGGCCATATCGTCCAGGTGCGGCCGGAGCCGAAGGTGCTCGGATACGTTCCCGCCTCCGTGACGACGACCGCGCACCTCGCCGGCGGAGGCTCCGGCTCGGTCGAGATCGAAGTCGTGAACTCGGGCAACGTGGACGACGGACACGTCTACAAGGTCACGTTCCAGCAGCCCTCGCCGGACAGCGTGCGTGCGTCGGGCTACACGCTGGTGGATTCCACGCAGGCGGGGAAGTTGCTCTTCAAGACCGGCCGCGATCTCGAGGGGCTCGGCCGAGGGCCCGTGGCCGCGGGCGTCCTCCCGATCGTCACCACGCCCCGGATCGTGACGGTGGACAAGAACCGCAGCGGCTTCATACCGACGAGCCCGACGAACACGAGGCTCAAGGTCTCGTATCAGACCGGCGGCTACCTCTTGCCGATCAATCAGCGGCGGCCCGGCTTCCCTGAGGACTTGTCTATCGTCTTCGACGACGCCTTCGTGGACACGAGCGTCGCCCCGGATATTTCGACTCCGCGGCGGCCGGCCAAGTTCCGCGTCTTCGCTCACGCGAATACCGGCGACGTGCAGATGGACTTCATCTTCGGCGATCTGGACGCGGACGGGACGCTGAGCACGCCCGCTGAGTACGTTGATGTCGCGACGTACGGGAGCGCCCTCCCGGGGGTGCCGCTCGCGACCTGGCGCGCACAGCTCGACACGCTCGGCCAGTCGCAGCGCGGCCCGATCCAGCCGCCCCGCGCCGGAGACGTGTACGAACTCCATCTCATCAAGCCGTTCAGCAACGAGGACGTCTTCACCTTCACCGTCACCGGCGAGAAGGTGGACCCGGATCGCGCCGAAGAGGGCTCGTTCAAGCCCTACGTGGTTCCGAACCCCTACTTGGGCGCCGCGAGCTTCGAGCCGGAGCGCTACGCGATCGCCGGGCGGGGTGAACGCCGGATCGAATTCAGGGGCCTGCCCAAGAATGCGGTCATTCGCATCTACACCGTCAGAGGAGATCTGGTGCAGACGCTCTATCAGGCGGGCTCGCCGCCGGGGCCCCGAGGATACACATCCGGGTCCGACGAGGGGTCCGTCGCGTGGAACCTCCGCACCAAGGACAATCTCGACGTGGCTCCGGGTCTCTACATCTACCACGTCGACGGCGGCCGGGTTGGCAACTACGTCGGCAAGTTCGCGATCATCAAGTGAGGAAGAGGTCCGTCATGAGAAGGATGCTCCTGGCCGCGGCCGCCGTGCTGAGTCTGGCGCCGGCCGCCGCGAGGGCACAGAGCAAGACCGGCACCGCCGTCGGCCAGTTCCTGCTCATCGAGCCGAGCGCGCGCGTCGCGGCGATGGGCAACGCCGGCGTCGCGCTAGGGGATGGGATCCAGTCGGTCTACTACAACCCGGGCGGGCTCGGCGGATTCCTGGGGTTCGAGGCAGGGTTCACGCACAGCGAGTGGCTGGCCGGGATCTCGTACGACTACGCGGCAGCCGTGCTGCCGGTGGCGGGAATCGGCGACTTCTTCGGCAGCGTCACCGTGCTGAACTCGGGCGACATCAGCGTGCGGACGGTTGACAGGCCGCTCGGCACCGGGGAGAAGTTCTCCGTCACCGATCTGGCGCTCGGATTCGGCTACGGCCGCGCGTTCAGCGAGAAGCTCAGCGCCGGCGTCCAGCTCAACTTCGTGCAGGAGACGATCTGGCACACGTCGATGAAGACGGCCACGCTCAACGTCGGAGCCGCTTACCGGATGTCGGAGGACGGCCTCAGGATCGGGGCCAGCATCTCCAACTACGGGGCCCTGGCGCGGTTCGGAGGCCGCGACCTCGCGATTCAGTACGACAACGACCCTGACCGGTACGGCGACAACAGCGCCCTCCCCGGCGAGCGCCTCACGGACAGCTTCCCCCTTCCGGTGCTCTTCCGCGTTGGCGCGGCCATGCCCGTGAAGACCGGGAACCGCAGCAGGGCGCTCTTCGCTGCGGACGCCTCCCACCCGAGCGACAACACCGAGAACGTGAGCGCCGGCGCGGAGTGGACATGGATGAACACCCTCTCGCTCCGAGCGGGATATCAGAACCTCTTCATGGAGGACTCCGAGACCGGCCCCACGCTCGGCGCGGGCGCACAGGGCCACTTCGGGGAGCACGGATTCAGCCTGGATTACGCATGGGCAGACCACGGCCGTCTCGACCAGACGCACCGGTTGACGTTCGTGGTGGCGCTGAGATGATCGGACCGCGGAGAGGCTGGGCCGCCTGATCGCAGAGACACGCAGCTGAGCTGAACGGAGGATGCGATGATTCGGTTTCTCGCCGTGCTGGTCGGGATTCTCGTATCGGCACCGGCCGCTCGGGGGCTCACGAACGAGGCCCTGATGGACACCCTGCAGCACACTTCGTTCAACTTCTTCTGGAACGAGGCGAACCCATCGAACGGCCTCATCAAGGACCGGAGCACGCCCACCTCCCCGGCCAGCATCGCGTCCGTCGGATTCGGGCTCTCGGCGATCTGCATCGGCGTAGATCACGGCTGGATCACGCGCGAACAAGGGCGCCAGCGGGTCCTCACCACGCTGCAGACGTTCTGGAACGGGCCCCAGGGGAGCGGGGCGAGCGGTTTCATCGGCTACAAGGGACTCTTCTACCACTTCCTCGATATGAATACAGCCACGCGGACGTGGAGCTGCGAACTCTCCACGATCGACTCCGCCCTGCTCTTTGCCGGGATTCTCGACGTGAAGCAGTACTTCTCGACGGACGATCCGACCGAAGTGCAGATCCGCGCGCTCGCCGATTCGCTCTATCAGCGCGCCGACTGGGAGTACTTCCGAGACAACGGTTTCGGCATCAGGATGGGCTGGAAGCCGGGGACAGCCTTCTCGGGATTCGGCTACTGGTACGGCTACAACGAAGCGATGATCCTCTACATCCTCGCCCTCGGCTCGCCGACGCACCCGGCGATCCGTGAGGGCCAGGCGCCGATCACCGCCTGGATGGCCTGGACGAGCACGTACAGCTGGCAGACTCACTACGGCTATAGCTTCGTGAACTTCCCGCCGCTCTTCGGGCACCAGTATTCGCACTGCTGGGTGGACTTCCGCGGTATCAAGGACGCGTACATGCGCAACCGGGGGATCGATTACTTCGAGAACTCGCGCCGCGCCACGCTCGCGCAGCGCGCCTACTGCATCGCGAACCCCGGCGGCTGGCTCGCCTACGGCGAGAACAGCTGGGGCCTGACGGCGTGCGACGACCCGCTCACGGGCT
>JAGVPR010000375.1 GCA_020052115.1 Candidatus Eiseniibacteriota bacterium | reverse complement strand
GTCGCGGCCCCGACGATCGCGTGCACCCAGAGCGCGCGGACCGGATCCTTCCCGAGGATCGCGTAGGTCGCGCCGAGCACGACCGGGAAGAACGGCGCCTGCGTGAAGGGCGCTTCACCGAGGCCCTGGCCGGCCGCGATGCGCCTTGCCCAAGCGTCGTAGATCTGGAGGTCGAGACCGAGGTGGCGCCAGAGCGGGTTGTCGCGCGCGTCAATCAGATAGGCGACGCGGAGCAGGAGCGCGACCGCGCCCGCGCCGAGGACAACAGGAAGGGCCCGGGCGCTACGACGCTGCCGGCCGCCGGGTCGAATCGGAGTGTGCGCCACGTGAGCGAGGCTCCCCCTGGGACCGGTTCCCCATCACGCGCGGATCATCCGTTCGCGACGGATGGCGCGTGTTCCTCGAAGCAGAGCGGATTCCGGTGGTTCTGATCGGGAAGATGCGCATCCCAGCAATCGGGAGAGCAGAATACGAACGTCACGCGCTTCTTGTTGCAGGTCGAGACGGAGCAGCGATAGTAGACCGCGCCGTATGCGATGGGGCGCTTGCAGACGTTGCATGTCCTCCAGATTCCGGCTTCCGGCATCGCGCCTCCTCGCCCGATTATTCAACGACCGAGTAGATTTCCCTCTTCCCGCTTTCCACGAGCGGAACGAACTTGTGATACCACTGCTTCCACTCCGCCGAGCCCATCAGACCGCGAGCCGACTTGTCGAACGAGTCGAAGCTATCGTACGTGGACTCGAACACCAGCGTGTAGAAATCGCCGACGACATCGTAGCACGCGGCACGATGCGGTGTAAGATCGCCGCGATGGCGGGGCGCGCGCCCCGCGCGACGAGGACGCTCCGATCAAACACTGCGGAGGACCGATGGCACGTTTCGGTTCATCACGGCTCGTCATCTTCGACAACGATGGGACCCTGGTCCCCTCGCATCTCGTCGCGAACAATGCGATCCAGGAGGGTTTCGTCCGGTTCTGCGAGCGTCAGGGCATTGTCGCACCCATGCCCACGGACGCCAGGCTCCGCGATTTGACCGGGCTTCCGGGCGAGGAGTTCTATCGAGCGCTGCTGCCGGAGGAAGCGAGAGGGCTTGCCGCCGAGTTGCGCGAGTTCTGTCTGGATCACGAGGTGAAAGCGATGCTCGGGCAAGCCGAGTTCTATCCCGGCATCCGGACGCTCCTCCAATCATTGAGAGCGCGGGGAGCGAAGCTGGCCGTCGCCACGAACGGGGGAGAGCGATACGTCGGCGCGGTGGCGCGGCGGCTCGGCTACCAGGGTCTCTTCGACCGGGTCTACTTCCACGGCCTCGATGGACTGGCGAGCAAGGGCGAGATGGCGCTCCGAGCGCTCGCCGATCTCGGTCCGGGGCCGGCGGTGTTCGTGGGAGATCGGCGGGCGGACTTCGACGCCGCCAGAGAGGCAGGCGCTGCGTTCATCGGCTGCCTCTACGGCTACGGCACTGCGGCCGAGCTGTCGGGAGCCGACGCCCTTGTCGCGAATCCGGAGGATCTGGCCGTGCTGCTGCTGCCGCCCGATTGAGCAGCATCTTGGTTCGGGATTCGAGGTTGGGTCCGTCCTCGCCGCCGTCGCTCCGGCTGCACGAGTTCGGCCTCAGGAGGATGGCGCCGCGCCGCGGAGTTCGCCAGGAAGGCAAAACGACGAAGCGCCTCGCAAGAGGCGCTTCAACACGACACGAATGAACCTGAATGAGCTGCTAGGCCACCTTCACGATGCAATCCACGGGGCAGCTCTCGACGCACTTGGGCGCATCGTAGTGCCCGGCGCACTCGACGCAGATCTCGGCCTTGATCGTGTAGACCGGATCGCCCTCGAGGATGGCCTCCGTGGGGCACTCAGGAATGCAAGCGCCGCACGCGATGCACTCTTCGGTGATGGTCATCGCCATGATCGTATTCTCCTGTCCAATCTGTAGCGGCGAGAGCCGCGGCCCTGACTACGACTACCTACGGCGCGAGAGTACAGATTCTTGAAGAAAAAGTCTAGTTCGCGATGTGCTTATCTCCGATTTCGGATCGAAATGGTCCCAAATGGAGCAGCAGAGGCTTCTCCGTATCGAGAGAATCCCAGCGGGGGCGTACCGCGCGGGCTGCGCGGTCAGCTGAGCAGCCGCACCGTGCTCGCGACGAGGAAGCAGACCAGGAATGCCAAGCCCAGAGGCACGAGGGCTCCGATCGCCGTCCACTTCGCGCTGCGGGTCTCCTTCCAGATCGTGAGGATCGTGGTGGAGCAGGGGTTGTGCAGCAGCGAGAAGAGCATCAGGCAGACCGCGGTCAGGAGCGTCCAGCCTTGCTGCCCGACGAGGAGCGCCCTCATCTCGGCCATCCCTCCCACCTCGGTCATCATGCCGGTGCTCATGTACGCCATGAGGATCGTCGGGACGACGATCTCGTTCGCCGGGATCGCGATGACGTAAGCGAGGAGGATGACGCCGTCGAGGCCGATGGCGTGCCCCGCGGGGCCGAGGAACCCCGCGATGTGGCCCATCAGGCTCTGTCCGCCCGCGTGGATGTTCCCGAGCAGCCAGGCGAGACCGCCGCACGGCGCCGCCATCGCAACAGCGCGCCAGAGAACCAGCACCGTCCGGTCAATGACCGAGGTGTAGAGGATCCGCAAGATGCTCGGACGCCGGTAGGGCGGCAGCTCCAGCGTGAACGCGGAAGCTTCTCCCCTGAGCAACGTCCGCGAGAGGAGCCAGGAGCCCCCCAGGGTGAACCCGATCCCGAGGAGGACGACGCCGACGACCGCGCCCGCCGCGGCGAGCGAGGCGACGACCGGCGAGAATGCCGCGCCGACGAAGAGCGTAGCGACCATGATGAGCGTCGGAAACCGGCCGTTGCACGGCACGAAATTGTTCGTGAGGATCGCGATGAGCCTCTCGCGAGGCGAGTCGATCACGCGCGTCGCGATGACCCCGGCCGCGTTGCACCCGAACCCCATCGCCATCGTGAGCGCTTGCTTGCCGTGCGCCCCCGCGCGCCTGAAGAGCCAGTCGAGGTTGAAGGCGACGCGCGGCAGATACCCGAGGTCCTCGAGGATCGTGAACATCGGGAAGAAGATCGCCATCGGCGGCAGCATGACGCTGGTGACCCACGCGAGGCCCCGGTAGACGCCGTGCCAGAGGAATCCGGTGATCCACCACGGCACGCCCCACCCGGTGAAGAGCGCCGCCGCCCAGTCCTCGATCCAAAACAGGCCCGAGGCGAGGAGAGCGGAGGGGATGTTCGCGCCGGTGATCGTGATCCAGATGATCGCCGCCAGGATGACGAGCATGAGCGGCAGGCCGAAGACGGGAGACGTCACGAGTCGATCTATCCTCTGATCGAAATCGAGACCGCCCCGGCCGTGCGTGCGCACGGCGCGGTGGGCGATCCTCTCCGCTTCGCCGTACAGTGTCTCGACCATCCGGTCGCGGAACCGGTCGCCGAGTCCGCGCTGAAGCTCGTCGGCGCGCGCGAGAACCTCCTGCGGCAAGAGCGAGGCGGCGGGCCGGGTCATCGAACCGCCTCCTTCACGGCGGCGCCGGCCGGGTCCGCGGTCTCGGGTCCTCCGCCCGCCGGCGTGTCGGTCTCACGCCGCGCGAGGGTCGCCATCTCTCCGGAGAGAAGCGCCTTCCGCACGCGGAGATCCCCCTCGAGCAGCCGGTACGCCACCCATCGCGCGCTCGCGAGACCGGGCGCCAGCGATTCGATCAGCGGCAATAGCTCTTCGATCGCGTGCTGCACCTCCGGAGGCGGCGCCGGACGGCGGGCGGAGGTCGAGATCTCCCCGGCCGCAACGCCCGCGATCGTCTGCAGAAGCTCCCCGAATCCTTCCCGTGTGCGGGCCACCGTGCCGACCACCGGCACGCCGAGGTCGCGCGCGAGGCTCCGCACGTCCACCTCGAGTCCCTTCCGGCGGGCTTCGTCCATGAGGTTTACGCAGACGACGACCTTGTCCGTGATCTCGAGAACCTGAAGCGCGAGGTTCAGGTTGCGCTCCAGAGCGGTCGCATCGGTGACGACCAGCGTGCAGTCGGGCCGGCCGAAGAGGATGAAGTCTCGCGCGATCTCCTCGTCTTGCGACGCGGAAAGCAGCGAGTATGTTCCAGGCAGATCCACGAGCTTGTAGCGCACGCTGTTGTATTGGAAGCCGCCCTCGGCGCGCGAGACCGTCTTGCCGGGCCAGTTGCCCGTGTGCTGCTTGAGCCCGGTCAGCGCGTTGAAGATGGAGGACTTCCCGGTGTTCGGATTGCCGGCGAGCGCCACGACGCGATCGAAACGGCCCGCGGCGATCCCCATCTGCGCAAGCTGCGCATGGGCCGGGCAGCCTTCGCAGCCCGTCATGCCCG